>JAJBWA010000088.1:0-4897 GCA_031935845.1 bacterium
CGGCAATCACCGTACCCTCATGAGCGAACGCGTACAGGGAGATATCTGATGCAGTGAGCACAGGCTCCCCTTCCGTGACATCGATGTTGACTCCGTTGTATTCAGTAGGCACGAAGGTGCTCTTGAATTTGGAAATCAGGCTGGAATTGCTTTTTGGTTCGGTCCTCTCCACGTCATACAGAAGGACCAGACCTACATTTCCGGAATCACCAAGCTGATCCTCACATGAGTAGTTTACTACGAAATCGTCGAAATTATCCTGTGCAGTGGACGGAATGCCGGTAAATGATACCTTTGGTACGATGTATGTCGGGATTCCGCATGACAGGCAGAAGAATAAAAAAACAGACGCCGCAGTCAAAAACAATATTGACGTAAGGCGTCTGTTCTTCATGATGAACTCCTGTCAGAGAACGTTGGCGATGTTCTTTGCAAGCAGTCCGTATTCAGATGAGGGATAGTAATCGGCAACCTGCTCGAATGTAGCCTTGGCCAGCTGATCGTTACCCTGCTGCATGTAGATCCTTGCGACATTGAACAATGCCTTGGGAGCTACGCCGCTTTCCTGATAGTTGTTGTAGACCTGGTTGTAAAGCTCGAGAGCCTTTGCAGTGTCTCCCTGTGCCTCTGCACATGCAGCTGCGTTGACAAGAGACATGGATGCCAGATAGATCTTGGTGTTCAGGCTGTATGCCTTCTCGAATGCTGCCTGGGCATCGGCATACTTCTCCTGATCGTAGTACACGAGTCCGAGAAGATATGATGCCTTGACTGAAGCATAGGATGAACCCTTGACCATTGAAGCCAGATCTGTCTCAAGTGAAGCCCAGTCAGGATTCTCGTCGGCAAGCAGATTTCCGTACTGCTGCTCAAGCTCGTAGATCCTGATCTGTGCCTTGTCCTTTGAGGATGACACGGCATTGACTGCGATGATTGCGGCAATGATGCCGACAACCACCACAGCACAACAGATGATGATCGCCATGCGGTTCTTCTGGAAGAAGTTGGAAACATTACCGATCATTTTCTCTTCGGCTGTCAGTTTCTCTTCCTTGGAAAGATTCTTATTCGCCATCTTTACTTCTCCTCACGTGAAGAGATGAGATCTGCGAGTGTAACCACATCGTCGTCATCGGAATTTGCCATGTACTTTGCAACCTCAGACTGCTGGTCGCGCTTCTTCATCTCCTTGATGGAGAGAGAGAGCTTCTGCTGCTGGGGAACGACGTCCATGACCATTGCAGTGACGGTGTCACCGACGTTGAATCTCTTGAGAGCCTCGTCAGTGTACTCCTCATCCGGTCCGACTGTAGCGAACTTGGGAATGAGTCCCTCGATATCTCCGAGAACCTTAACGAACACACCGAAGTCGGTGACGTTGGAAACTGTTCCGGTGATGACCGAATACTTGGGATACTGCGACTTGAGAGTTGCCCAGGGGTTGTTCTCCAGCTGCTTGACGCCAAGTCTGATCCTGCGGTTTTCAGGCTCGACCTTGGTGACCGTGACATCGATGACATCGCCTTCCTTGCAGAACGATGACATTGACTTGACCTTCTTGGTCCAGGAAACATCATCGACATGGAGGAATCCGTCGATTCCCTCTTCAAGGTTGACGAATGCGCCGCTGTTGGTGATCTTGACGACAGGCCTTGAGAGCTGTGTTCCGACAGGATATCTCTCTGCGATGGTATCCCACGGATTGCTCTGGAGCTGCTTGATTCCGAGAGAGACTCTCTTCTTGTCCAGGTCATAACCCAGGATCTTGCACTGTACGACATCGCCGATGTTCAGGACTTCCTTGGGGTTGTTGACCCTCTTGGTCCAGCTCAGCTCGGAGATGTGTGCCAGTCCCTCGATGCCGGGAGCGATCTCGATGAATGCACCGAATGTGGTCATCTTGGTGACGGGAGCCGTCACGACATCGCCGACATGGAAGTTGTCCTCGAATGTCGACCACGGATCCTGCTGCATGTGCTTGAGCGACAGGTTGATCTTCTTGGTCTCAGGATCGATGTTGATCAGCCTGAGCTGGATCTTCTCACCCTTCTTGACGAAATCGCGCGGGCGGCTCACATGACCCCATGACATGTCGTTGAGGTGCAGCAGACCGTCGAAACCGCCGAGGTCGATGAATGCTCCGAAGCTTGTGAATGACTTCACGACACCTTCTACGACGTCACCGATTTTGACTGTGGAGAAGAACTTCTCCTTGTTCTCCTTGATTCTTCTCTCAAGGTAATCACGTCTGGAAACAACGCTCTTGAGTTTGCTTCCGCCGTGGAACTTTTCAATGATGAAATAATCCGAGATACCGATGAGGGTCTCCGGATTCTCCGTCCTTGTGATGTCAGCCTTTGAAAGCGGGCAGAAACCATAGTAGTCGGATCCGAGGTCAACCTCAAATCCACCATTGATGACCTTGACGAACTTACCCTCAACAGGGGTCTTCTCGTCAGCAGCTTTCTTAAGCTCTTCGCCTCTGGCCTTAACGTCTGCCTTCTTCTTGGAAATGATGACCTGACCACCCTTTCCCTCTTTGTTAACAATCAGAACGGTGACGGGCTCGCCGATAGCGGGAACCTCATCGAACTCCTCAAGCGGAAGTCTTCCCTCTGACTTGTAACCGACATCAACAAACACTGTCTCGTTATTGACCTGAACAACAGTACCGGTAACGAGCTGACCGTCCTCGATTCCATCAAGAGATTTAAGATACTCCTCCTGCATCATGCTCTGCATGCTCTCAGCGGTATCCTGCATTTCATTTTCTCTTTCTTCAGACACTTTTCTTTCTCCTGATCCGTATAATCTATACCAAAATAGGCTTATTTTTCGCCTTTGATGGCTTTTACAACTTTGTCACAAACTTCATTTATGGTCAAGTATGAAGTATCTATATATATGGCGTCCGGAGCGATTTTCAGCCCTCCGACGGGCTTGTTCCGGTCTATATGGTCCCTTTCGTTGATTTCCGCCAGTACTCTTTCGTACGGCATGGCCGAAGGATTCTGGTCGAAACGCCTCTGGGCACGCACCTCAGGTTTGGCATCGAAGAAGAACTTGTGCTCTGCATCGGGGAAAACAACGGTGGTCATATCCCTGCCTTCTGCAATTATGCTCAGGCGTTTTGTCAGGTCATGTATGTTCCTGTTGACTATGGAACGCACCTCGGGAATGACGGAGATCTTGGATGACCAGAGGTCGATTGCCGGAGTATGGAGATCTGCCTCGACATCCTCACCGTCAAGATAGAAATGTCCGTCACGGACATCGAAATCGGCCTCATCGGCAGCCTTGATGCACTGATCCCTGTTGTTCGGATCCAGTCCGAGGTTGAGTACACGGTAAGTCACTCCCCTGTAGAAGTTTCCCGAGTTCAGGTAATACAGGCCAAGCTTCTTGCCGACCATTCTTGCTATCGAGCTCTTTCCTACTCCAGCAGGTCCGTCAATTGCGACTATCATGCCCCTTTCCCCCTCTGAGACTCTGTATCTCTGCTTTAGTCATGCGTCTGTATCTGCCCGACTGAAGTTCTCCGAGAAGAACATCTCCTATCCTTATCCTGGTGAGCTTCTTGACCTCATAGCCCATCATGTCGAACAGGTTGCGGATCTCGCGGTTCTTGCCTTCCGTGAGTACAACACTCACCTCCCGCTTGGACAGCAGCTTGTATGACTTTATCCTGTACGGCTGGACCAGACCCCTGTAGGCATCGTCCATGTCCTTCTTGAGGATGTCCTGATCCACTTTAACTATGTATTCCTTCTCCGTTTCCGATGACGGATGCGTGACATGATTGGCAAAATCTCCGTCATTCGTGAAGATGATCAGCCCCTGCGAGTCCTTGTCCAGCCTGCCTACGTTGAACAGAAGGTTCTTCTGGGGGACATCGATCAGGTCACGGGCATAGGCCGTCTCGTTGGGATCAAAGTTGGTGCATACATATCCGCGGGGCTTGTTGAGGACAAAGTAGTATGCCTGCTCTTCGGGCTCCGCCAGGACATCATCCACATAGACTATGTCGTTCTCGTTGACTTTGGTGCCGAGTTCGGTGACGACTTTGTTGTTCACCGTCACGCGGCCTTCGGTTATCAGGGTCTCGCAACTGCGCCTGGACCCTGCCCCGCACTTGGCCAGATAGCTCTGCAGTCTTATCGGGTATTCAATCTTCATCCTGTTCCTTCTCGAACCTCATCCTGTCGATCTCGGACATCCTGGGCAGGTCGCTTATGGATTCAAGCTTGAAGGTATACAGGAACTTCCTTGTGGTGCCGTAAAGGCACGGGTGACCCTGTATGTCCTTCCTGCCGACCACCTTTATGTAGTCGCGCTCCCTGAGGATCCTTATTATGGAGTCCGAAACGACACCGCGGATCTTGGTTATCTCGCTTCTGGTGATGGGCTGGGAGTATGCAACTATGGCCAGAGTCTCAAGAGCAGCCTTGGAAAGGCGCTTGTCTATCTTCCTTCCGTAGCAGGCACGCAGCTTGTCGTTCAGGCTTGATACAGGCACAAAGCTGTAGGTTTCCGAATTCTCCACAAGCGCAAGGCCGTGGTTGTCCGTGTAATAGACTTCGGAGATTTCCGAAAGAGCATCAGAGACATCCTTCTCTGCAAGACCTGTCATCTTGCACATGCGTTCAATGGACAGAGGCTCGTTTTCAAGATAGAGGATTGATTCAATCAGGCGTGCATTGTCACTCAGCGTCATCAGAAGGAATTATATTGAGAATCCGTCCATGACACAATGAGAATCAGAGACTTTTGAGGTAATTGTCCAAAGTAGATGCGTATACGGCCGCCGCCGTTACAGCTGCCTTGATATCCGGGATGAAGTGGGACGAATGCAGACTCTCCTTGCAGCCTGCACCCACATGACAGAAACTGCCGGAGC
>JAJBWA010000089.1:0-5380 GCA_031935845.1 bacterium
CCGATGTCGCTTCTGTACCAGGAGCCGTCGAAATTCACCAGATCGATGGAATCATAGACTCTTGAATTGGCCAGGATGATGTTCCTGTCCACTCCGACCACTGTTGCGGCTCTTCCGCCGGTGGTGAAGATTCCGTCCTTCCTGCTTTCGACCGCACCGAAGAAAAGGAACGTATTTCCCTCGAATGAATTCGCCATGTACTGCGGCGGAACGGCAGCCAGCTTCTGGCCTGTCCTTGTCTCCTCGGGATAGCCCTCGGATGCAATCACGACGGCCACGGCACTGCTGTCCGATGTCTCGAGGGCAACCTGCTTGAGGGTGTTGTTGTGCATTGCACTCATCAGCTCGCAGAGGTCGTTGCGCATCAGCGGAACCATGGCCTGTGTGGCCGGGTCGTTGAGCCTGACGTGGTAGTCCAGAAGGAAAGGACCCCTGTCGCTTATGCTGAGTGAGAACGTGAGTATTCCCTTGTAGTAGAGCTTCTCTTTCTTGAGGGCCTTGAACGTAGGATGCACGATCTTTCCCAGAACAGCATCCCTGGTTTCCTGGTCCAGCGGAAGGGGACATACCGCACCCATACCGCCTGTAGCCACGCCGTAGCCTACGTCTGTATGCTCACGCTTGGTGTATTCGTAGCAGATGGGAAGGATGAAGTAGCCTTCGTTGTCCATGAGGATGGAGATGGTCACCGACTTTCCGTCGATATGGTCTTCGACCACGACAGGTCCCTTCTTGAGGAGGGTCTTTGCATAGGAAAGCAGTGCATCCGTGTTGCTGGAACTGATCATGACTCTTGAAGGGGAAAGGTCATTGGGCTTGATGGTGAATGTCGTGCCCTTGTTCGACTTGAGGAATGATTCGAGCTCCTTTGCATCCTTGAAGATGTGGTACTCGGGAATGGGAATGCCGTACTTTGTGGCGAATTCGCGTGAGAAGCTTCTGTCGCTGTCCAGCTTGAGGGCATAGCCCGGTGTGCCGAATGTCTCGATTCCGTTCTTGTTCAGGTGGTCGACGACGCCTGTCTGAAGCGGTTCCTCGGTTCCGATGAACACGAAGTCTATTCCGTTTTCCCTACAGGCTGCCAGGACCTGGTCCTTGTCCGACGGATCCACATCCGGAAGATTGACTGCGAACGCCGATGTTCCCGGATTGCTCGGGGCCACATACAGACCTTCGATAAGCTTGCTCTTTGAAAACCACCATGCAATTGCGTGGTCCTTTGCGCCGGACCCCAATACCAGTACCTTCATATCTCGATTCCTCAGATTGAAAAGTACCATTTATGTGTTTTATGGTCAATTGATGGGCCCTGACATGAAACTTGACTGGGTGTCAAAGCCGTGCTACTTTATATCTGTCGGATGCATAATTCGTTTGCATGAAAAATAATCAATGACATAGAAAAGGAGCCTCTATGCGTTTATTTGATACACATTGCCACATCGGTCTCATACATGAGGATTACCTCGAGCAGCTTCTCACCGTCCAGTATGCAAAGAGGGCGGGAGTCGCACACATCGTATCCATATGCAACAGCCTCACCGATTTCGAGGTCATATACAAGAATCTCAAGAGCGCCAGGAACGTCTACCATGCGGTTGGAGTATCCCCCACTGAGAGCGGAAACCTCCTGCGTGACTGGGACTCCCAGATCATGAAGTTCCTCAAGTTCGACAGGATCGTCGCAATAGGAGAGACCGGCCTGGACTACGGCAAGTACAGCCAGTACAAGGGAGTCCAGGTGGAGATGTTCCTCAAGCATCTGGAGATAGCCAGGAAGAACCACCTTCCGGTGATAATCCACAACAGGGAGGCAGGCGATGACATCCTGGACATCCTGAAACACAACATCCCGGAGGAAGGAGCCATATTCCACTGCTATTCCGAGGACTGGGATTATGCCTTCAGGGCAATGGAGCTGCCCGTCTACTTCTCCTTTGCAGGCAACATCACGTACAAGAACGTGAGGAAGCTCACGGATACCGTGAAGAAGCTTCCGCAGGACAGGATCCTGATCGAGAGCGAAGCTCCGTTCATGGTTCCGGCAAAGTATACCAAGCGCAGGAACAAGCCCGAGTATCTGCCCGAGACGGCGCAGGCCGTGGCTTCCATCAGGGGAGTCCCGCTTGAGGAAATGTCCGAGATCCTTTATCAGAACAGCCTCAGGGCGTTCCACATCACAGAGGCCTGACGGGTGTCCTCCCTTCTGCATGAAGTCTCCATAGGAAAGCTGAGGCTTCCGTCGAATCTTTTCCTCGCTCCTATGGCGGGCTATACGGACAAGGTCTACCGCAGCATCTGCCTCGGGCATGGTGCTGCCCTTGCATACACCGAGATGGTCTCCAGCGAGGGTGTCGCACGCGGCAGTGAAAAGACGGTTGTGCTCATGGAGCGGGGTGAGGGTGAGGATAACCTTGCCGTCCAGCTGTTCATGCCCGATGCGGATACGGCAAGGAGATCTCTTGAGGGCGTGATGGCCTACAGGCCCGCACTGATAGACATAAACTGCGGTTGTCCCGTACCCAAGGTGGTCAAGACCTGCGCCGGAAGCGCGCTTCTCCGCAAGCCGGAGACCATAGGCGAGATAGTCAGGACCATTGTGGAAAATGTCGATGTTCCCGTTACGGTAAAGATCCGCACGGGGTGGGACACCGATAGCCTCAATTACCTGAAGACTGCGGACATTGCATTCAGTGCCGGGGCAGCAGCCGTATGCATGCATGCCAGGACACGCAGCCAGCTCTACATGCCCACAGCACATTGGGAGCTTCTGGCTGATCTCAAGAAACATTTCCCGGACAACGTGATCATCGGTTCCGGAGATCTGTTCACGGCCGGTGACGGGGTGCGCATGCTTGAGGAGACCGGTGTGGATGCCGTCTCCTATGCCCGCGGAGCGATAGGCAACCCGTTCATCTTCGAGCAGACAAAGGCACTGCTGTGTGGCAAGGAACCGCGTACGGTGACGGTGGAGGAGAAGCGGGAGGCAATCATGACCCATCTGACGGGTCTTGTGGATTTCCTCGGGGAGAACACAGCCTGCCGTGAGATGCGCAAGCATGTGTGCGCATACCTGAAGGGAATTCCCAACAGCGCCAGGGTCAGGCAGGCCGTCACCTGTGCCCTTACCGTAAGCGCCTACGAACAGGCGCTTTCCCTTCTTGACTGATCAGCTGAAGTAATCGATCTCGGAAGCAAGTCTGGACCAGTCACGGAAACTTATGCAGTCGGTGCTTCCCATGCTGTAGGTCACGTCACCCAGATATAGAACGATTACCTTTGATTCGGTCTTTCCTTTCAACCTGGCTATCCTTTGTTTCGTTTCTTCCGTAATCTCTATGTTCGGCTCAATCAGCATGTCATAGCGTTCCTTCCAGGACGCGGAGAAATCGGCCGAGCCTCCTGAAGCGAGCCCGCGCTCCAGAAGCCTGGAGCATCTTCCGCGCAGAAGCTCGTTGACTGCGAACGTCTTCGTGACGCAGGTCCTGAACGGGCTCAGGATCAGTTCTTCCATGCTTCCGATTTCCAGAAGACGGCACAGTATTCCGGTATCGGTGAAGAAAACTTGGGAATCGATGATGTTGACGACATCATACTCCCGCATCAGGGATATCCATGTCTTTGCCGTGGGAGCCGAGATATCAGATTCCCGTGCCGCCTCATTCATGGAGAACGGTCCGGAGCTGTGTGTTGCGCAGACCTTCAGGAAATGCCTGAAGACCGGAAGGTTCGATATGTTGATGTTGCTCAGGATGTGTTTTCCAAGAATCCGGTCAATGAGAGCCTGCACCGTCAGGTCCGTACCCAGAACCTCGGGCAACTGACCGTCCAGCATGATCTGGAAAGGGTTGTATGCCGACAGCTTCTCCGTTTCCATGTCGCTTACGCTCATGCCCATGAGTTCAAGATGCCCCATCCTGTCATCCATGCCTTCTTCCGCATCCATCCGCCTTGTCGAAGTAAGGATGAACCTTCCGGGTTCTGCGGCCGACCTGTCCACGTGATACCTCACCGCTTCAATCATGCCCGGCACAAGAAGAGCCTCGTTGATTACCGCGCCGTGCCGGAAGGCCATCAGGAATGTCCTTGGGGAGGTTGATGCAATGCGTCTTACCGACGGATCTTCGAGGTCGATAAAGTTCCTGTCGGGGAAGCACTCTCTTGCCAGAGCCGTTTTCCCGCATCCGGCTGGACCCGTCAGAAGTACTGCAGGGAATCTGCGGGAGAGGGCCAGAAGTGTCTTTTTTGCCGATGCACTGTTCATGTCACGATTATTGTAAAGTTTATTATCGAAAATTGTAAAGTATTATATGCCGCAATCATAAAGTTTCATCGTGCTTGTGTTGACTGATGCACGCGAGGCCTTGATAATCGGGCTGTTTGGGGAGGATTCCAATGTTAAAGACAAAAGAACTGTTCAGCCTGGACCATACGATCGCACGCGATTATCTGGCAGGCTTCGAGTATCCGTGGCAGGCCCTTTCGGGCATAAAGCAGCTGATCATCGATCTGGGAAAGAAACTTGATCCCAAGGAGTACGACCAGGTGTCGGAGAACGTGTGGGTCCACAAGAGCGCCAAGGTGTTTCCGTCAGCCTATCTGGGCTCTCCGTGCATCATCGGTCCCGAGACCGAGGTAAGGCACTGCGCCTTCGTGAGGGGAAGCGCCCTCATCGGAAGCCACTGCGTAATCGGAAACTCCGTTGAGCTCAAGAACGTGATCATCTTCGATGACTGTCAGGTCCCGCACTACAACTACGTGGGCGACAGCATCCTGGGTTACCATGCGCACATGGGTGCAGGTTCGATAACCTCCAACATCAAGGCAGACAAGAAGAACATCTTCATCCATGCCGACGGAGACATCGAGACCGGACTGAGGAAGATCGGAGCCATGCTGGGTGACTATGCCGACATCGGATGCAACAGCGTGCTGAATCCCGGCACCGTCATCGGATGCAGGACCACGGTGTATCCGTGCTCGTGCGTCAGGGGCGTCATTCCGGCGGACAGCATCTACAAGACGAAGACAGAGATCGTGATAAGAGAGGAGAGATAAGGAAAATGGGACGTTATTTCGGAACAGACGGATTCAGGGGAGAGTCAAACGTGACCCTCACTGCTGAGCATGCATACAAGGTCGGACGCTTTTTGGGCTGGTACTTCAGGAGCCTCAGGGAGCAGCGCGGTGACTCGGATAGCCCGAGGATCGTCATCGGAAAGGACACCAGAAGGTCATGCTACATGTTCGAGTACATGCTTGCCGGAGGAATCGTCGCATCCGGTGCGGACGTCTACCTGATGCACGTCACCACAACGCCGTCCGTGGCATACATCGCACATGTTGACGACTTCGACTGCGGCATCATGATCACCGCTTC
>JAJBWA010000090.1:0-12265 GCA_031935845.1 bacterium
ACATGGCAATCAAAGATCACCGTGAGACAATGCCGGTCTGGGACGCTATAAAGAGCGGCAGCGAATGCTTCATCGGCGACCTGAAGAATGAAGCGGAGAAGGAAAGCCTTGAATTCTACCTGGGTTCTTCCGTAATGAATCCGGAGACCCGCGTGCGGGTCAACGCCACGGGCTTCTGCCCTGAGCATACCGCCAAACTGGTGGAATCCGGCCATCCGAACTCCATGGCGGTGATGTGGGAAACACACCTGGAACGCACACGTGAAGAGCTGAAGAAAGTGTTCAGAGACCTCGAGAACGTGAAGAACCTCAAGAAAACCGTAGCGAATCTTGACGAAATACTCGGACAAAGGGAAAAAGGCTGCCTGATATGCCAGCGCATGAAGGACCGCCTTGACCGCTACTGCTTCACAATACCGTACATCTGGGGACAGGACCCCGAGTTCCGCAAGGCATTCTCCGAAAGCAAGGGATTCTGCCTGCACCACATGGCCCATATCCTGCGCATGTCGCTGGACGCACTGGATTCAAAGCAGCAGAAAGAGTTTGCCCGGGCCCTGGCCGAGATGCAGCAGAAAAGGCTGCAGATCAACGCAGAAGACCTGGTGTACATGATAGAGCACTACAAGAGCGAGAACCGTGACAAGCCGTGGAACGGATGCGAGGACGCACAGATACGTGCAGTCTACAGGGAAATCGGAAAAGGACGCTGCATCCGCTGAAAAACCCAGGCTCAATGTCTCTCGTCAGTATTGGAAAAACACTCGCAGAACCTTGCCGCGAATGAGGGAGCTTCTCCACCGGCATAGAGATGGTCTATGGAGCCGTATGACAGGACGCGGAAGGCGGCTATGCCCTCAATACGTTCCTCAGTGGCGATGGTAGTGACCGATGACGGGGCGGGAGCAAAGCCCTGAAGCATCACCAGCGGTGCTATTCCGAGCAGATGAGACACGAATACGGCCTGGACTCCCAGATGGCAGAAGAGCACTATGGTGTCGTTGTTAGGCTTGACCGCCCTGTAATACTCGCCGCAGCGCTCATAACCGTGACGGGCAAGAAGAGAGTCAATTCCGGATACCACCATGTCATACTCCTCCCTCACGTTGGTTCCCTTGAGTTCGGGAGCTTCGACCCACCTGTCCCTGTCGAAGAAGAGCTTCTGCCTTGTCCAGTCCTGCGGAAGCCAGTCCCAGAATATGGTGGGTTTCTCTGGAATGTTGGGCTTGATGCACTTTCCCCTGAACTCCTGAAGCCAAGGCAGGACTTCGGCCTCCCTGCCCGTCTTCTCCAGCGTGTATGAGGCCGTACGCCTTGCACGTCCCAGCGGAGAGCAGTAGAAGGCCTTCACGTCCAGCTTGCACAGCATGTCGGCAAGAAGCTCAGCTTCCCTGTCGCCTTTCTCCGTCAGGGAATCGTGTTCGTAATCGGGTTCGCCGTGTCTTACAACAATGATCTTCATCTCACACCTTCAAAAAAGGTGCGGCCGAAGCCGCACCCGATCCAAGCGGAAAACGTTCTTATCTTCTAACAAGCTTCTCTGCCTTGGCGACGATGTCGTCCGCCAGCAGGCCGAATGTCTTCATCAGATAATCGAGCTTTCCGACTTCACCGAACTTCTCTCCGATGCACACATAGTCCATCTTTGCGGGATATGTGGTTGCAAGATGGGCAGCCACAGCCTCTCCGAGTCCGCCGGCATAGCGGGCGTTCTCGCAGACAAGCACGTGTCCGGTCTCCTTGGAGATCTTGTCCAGAAGGTCCGTATCAAGCGGCTTGATGGTGTGCATGTCAACCAGCGTGGCCTTGATGCCCTTCTTTGAAAGAAGGTCGGTGGCCTTCACTGCCTCGTTGACTATGACCTCGTCGGTTGCCACGATTGCAAGATCGGAGCCCTCTGCAAGGACATTGCCCTTTCCGAGCTTGACCTGGCCGGGAGCATAGCGGTGCGTACCGCCCTTGCGGCGGATTCTGGTGTATGAGCACTTTCCGCTCTCAAAGGCCTGCAGAGTGAGGTCGTAGCAGCTCTGGATATCCGACGGATCAAGAACGATCAGCTCGGCAATGAGCCTCATGAGACCGACATCCTCAAGCGGCATGTGTGTTCCGCCGTTGATCTGTGCCGTGACGCCTGCATCTGTTCCGATGAGGTGCACGCGCTGACCTGCATAGTTGGCAGACAGGAAGAACTGGTCGTATGCACGTCTTGAGGCAAAACACCCGAACGAGTGTGCGTACGGGACAAAGCCCATGGAGGACAGACCTGATGCCACGCCCACCATGTTGGCCTCGGCGATACCGCAGTTGAAGAACCTTGTGGGGAATTCCTTTGCAAACAGTCCGCTGTTGATGCAGCTGGAGAGGTCGGAATCAAGGAAGACTACCTCAGGATGCTCCTTGGCGAGGTCGATGATTGCGGCCATTATCGAATCTCTCATGTCGTTGATTGTAGATGTGTCTCTCATTTTGCACCTCCTTTCAGGACGCTGACTGCATATTCCTCGTTCTCGGGACTTATGGGCATGCTGTGGTTGTTCCTGATTCCCTCGCCGGGAGCGTAGCCCTTGCTCTTGATGGTGTCGAGTATGATCATGCTCGGGCGGCACTTGACTGCCTTGGCGCATGCAATTGCATCCGCAATCTGGTTGAAGTCGTGTCCGTTGATCCTCTGGACATGCCAGTTGAAGCCCAGCCAGCGGGTGTCGATGTTGTCCATGTTGATGACCTCGGACGTGAAGCCGTCAAGCTGCTGGCGGTTGAAGTCCGTGAAGGCAATCAGGTTGCCGAGCTTCTGTGTGGATGCGAACTCCGCAGCCTCCCAGATCTGGCCTTCCTGGCTCTCTCCGTCTCCGATGATCGTGTATGTGTATGAACTCTCGCCCTTGAGCTTCTGTCCCAGAGCGATTCCGACTGCGGCGCTGAAACCCTGTCCCAGGGATCCTGTGGTGAAATCGACGCCCGGGGTCTTGCGCATGTCGCAGTGGCTGGGAAGGTTTGTCCCGCCCTGGTTGAGCGTCATGAGCCACTCCTTGGGGAAATAGCCCTTTTCAGCCAGCGTGGCGTAGACGGACGGACCTGCGTGTCCCTTGGAGCACACGAATCTGTCCCTGCCCTCCATCTTGGGCTTGGCGGGGTTGATGTTCATCTCGTGGTAGTAGAGATATGTCAGGACTTCCACTATGGACATCGCGCCGCCGATATGGCCGTTTCCGAGATGCGCGATTTCATGGATCGTGGATATCCTGATGTCTGTCGCTTTTGCAGTCAAAGACTCAATGGTCTGTTTGTCGAGCATTGGTATTCCTCTCTATATTAAGATATCAGTTCATAATATCATCCGAATCAATTGTACTGCAACAGACAAAAGAATATAATCAAGGCGCTGGTGCCAGCACAATATGATTCAGGAGTAATGACATGAGACAGAGCAGACTGTTTTCAAAGACCCTCAGGGAAGCCCCCAACGGAGCCGACTGCAAGGGATATGAGTACCTTCTGAGAGCCGGTTACATCGATCAGCTCGCAGCCGGAATCTTCTCCCTCCTTCCCCTCGGATTCAGATCGATCCGCAAGATATCCGCAATAGTCAGGGAAGAGATGGACGCACTCGGAGCCCAGGAGCTCCTGATGCCGGTAGTGAACCCCGGAGACCTCTGGAAGGAGACAGGACGCTTCTACAGCATCGACAGGGAGATGAGCCGCTTCAAGGACCGCAACGAGAGGGACATGGTCCTTGCCATGACGCATGAGGAGTGCGCCACGGATCTCGGCCGCAACATCATAGACTCATACAAGAGACTTCCGCTGCTGGTCTACCAGCTTCAGACCAAATGGCGTGACGACCCCAGACCCAGGGCAGGCCTGATCCGCGTACGCGAGTTCACCATGAAGGACAGCTACAGCTTCGACAAGGACCAGGAAGGTCTCGAGAAGGTGTACAAGGCACATTACGATGCCTACTTCCGCATCTTCAGACGCTGCGGACTGCCCGTGATTGCCGTGGGATCGGACAGCGGCATGATGGGCGGAAAGGTCGCCCATGAGTATATGTATCTTTCTCCCATCGGAGAGGACACCATCATCACATGTCCCCACTGCGGCTACACGGCCAACCGTCAGGTGGCAAGATTCAGGAAGGAATACTTCACCGAGGAACCAAAGGCAAAGGAGATGGTTGCCACTCCCGGAACAAAGACAATCGAGGATCTGTGCAGCTTCCTGAACATCCCGGCAAGAAAGACCGCCAAGGCTCTCTTCATGGTAGGTACGTTCATCAATGACCAGACCGGAGAGGAAGAGGACAAGCTGGTGGTCGGAATCGTCCGCGGCGACATGGACATCGAGGAGAACAAGCTCCAGAACGCAGCCAAGGCAAACAGCCTGAGACCTGCACATGATGAAGAAATCACCGCTGCCGGCATGGTTCCGGGCTATGGTTCTCCCATCGGATGCAAGGCCGGCACTATCGTGATAGTCGATGACTCCGTGGCAAAGTCCAACAATCTGGTAGCCGGAGCCAACAAGGAAGGACATCACTACCTGAACACGAACTTCGGTACCGACTACGACGGAACGGTTGCGGACATCGCAAGCGCTGCGGACGGATACGTATGTCCCGAGTGCGGAAAGAGCCTCTCCGCATCAAAGGGTGTGGAGGTCGGAAACATCTTCCAGCTGGGCACCAGATACTCCGAGGCCATGAACTGCTACTATCAGGATGAGAACGGCCAGCGCAAGCCGGTGATCATGGGAAGCTACGGAATCGGAATCGGAAGACTTCTTGCATGTCTGTGCGAGGAGTACAACGACGAGAAGGGCCTCACCCTGCCGATTGCCGTTGCCCCCTATCAGGTCCACTTCATCAGCCTGATCAAGGACAACGAGGTATCAGAGAAGATCTACCACGATCTCGAGGCTGCAGGCATCGAGGTCCTGTATGACGACCGCAAGGAATCGGCCGGCGTCAAGTTCGCCGATGCGGATCTGATCGGAATCCCAATCAGGATCACTCTCGGAAACAGAAGCTTCAACGAAGGAAAGTGCGAGGTCAAGGTCAGAGGCAAGGATGAGGAAGTGCTCAGCCTGGATCTGGACAACATAGCACAGGAAGTCAGGACCCTAATTGCAAAGCTCATGCAGGATTGACTTCAGAAATGAGGTGACTGCAACCAGGGTCATTGCGGGCTTTGATTCAATATACGGAACTGCAGGTCAATCCGGCAGTTCCTCTTTTTTGTCCTTGTTCTTCCGGGCTTCGCGGAACGCGCGGTCCTTGCGCTTCTGCTTGTACATCTCGGCATCGGCTGTCTTGATGATTTCCCATACGGCGGCCTCGTCGTGGGCAGGCACGTAGTCTGCATGGCAACCGCTTGAGCATGAGATCTTGTATTCGGAATTGGAGTTTGAGCCCTCAAGCCCTATCAGCAGCCTGTGCATCATGGCAGACATGTCCACCTCGACATCGCTGAACAGGATATAGAACTCGTCACCGCCGGTCCTGAACGGGATGCCCCTGTTCTCATAGCAGGTCTCCAGACATCTGGCGAAATCCTTTATCAGGCGGTCTCCCACGGCATGGCCGTAGACATCGTTTGTCTTCTTGAGGTCATTGAGGTCACAGACTATGCAGCCCAGCCGGAACTGCTGCTGGTTCTTCCTGCAGAGTTCCTGAATGTAGAGGTCCAAGGCACGTCTGTTGCCCAGGCCGGTGAGGGAATCAGTCTTGGCCATGATCAGGTAGTCTCCGGCCTTCTTTCCCTCCTCCAGAAGCCTGAAGATGCTGTTGATGATTGCTATTATCTGAACCAGGTTGAACAGGAAGATTCCCGCCAGGAAGAAGATCGAGAAGCTGCTCTTGCGGCTTCCGTAGTACTCCATCATCTGGATCAGCACTCCGGAGGCCAGGAAAACAATACCCACGAAGATTGCCACCGAGGCCCTGTTCCTGTCGAATATGAAGTCCACCACGGCCTGAATGAGGGCAAGGGCCAGACTCAGTCCTATGGCCGCCACCGGGAATATGAGCATCTGGGCCAGGCTCTTCACCCCAGAGAGATGAAGCAGGTTCATGACTATTATCTCCAGTACTTCCGCAGCGGCAAGGATGAGGTCTACTTTCCTCAGCCGCTTGAACGTGTGGTACAGGAACAGACAGAACGGCACCGGCATGAGCATCAGCCATTCATACAGCGCCACCGAGCTGTCCACCGGATCGGCCCTGAATGCCGACGAGGTCTTGATGTTGGCCAGCAGGTAGAACGCACAGGCAAAGACGAACAGCATGAAGTAATAGTAGTGCTGCGGGATGTAGTATCTCCTGCGCCCCACGAACACTATGATCAGCATGGAGACGGCAAGGACAAGCGATGCAGTCACGAACACTATGGTGGGCAGGGCATTGGAGAAGCTGTCCACCACGATATCCGAAGCAGTACCCAGATAGATTGTGCTGACGGTTATGCTTGAGCTCGAACGCAGGCGCAGCACGACATAGGAAACTCCTCCAGGAGTGCTGTCCAGTCCCACGCAGACTTCCTGTATGCCCAGGAACCGTCCGGACTCAACATCCTCATCGGTCCAGAGCGAGTACTTGAGCACGCTGTCCTGCCATACCTCGACTGCACAGTAGCTTGTCAGGAACCTCAGGGTGTTGAGGTTCTGGTCTTCGGGGAACGCGAAGACCCTGCTGATCGTCACTTCCGTGAGTCCGGAATCCGTTCCGAATGCAGTGAATTCAGTCAGGCCGCCGCTCTTGGTCTGCCTCATCCAGCCGTCTTCCACCGCAGTAACCGAGCTTTCCTTGTCGGTAAATGCATAGGACCTGTCGATGCGGGCGTAGAAGACCATGCCTACGGAAACGACTACGGCAACGATTATCAGGACCGTGATAAGGTAATTCAGATCTTTTCTGTCTGCCATCAATCAGTTCCAGTCGGAGTATCCGTATTCCTTCCTGATGTCGGCGCACTGTTTCTTGATCACGTCGTAGATCAGGTTCAGTTTCTCGTCATGATGTATGAAGGCGCTCTTCATGGCGTTGACGCTGATACGTTCCAGGTCCTTGAGCGTCAGGCCGAAGTTCTCTGCCGCTATCTGCATCTCCTTGGTCAGGTTTGTGTTGCTCATCAGCCTGTTGTCGGTGCACAGCGATACCCTGAAGTGGTTGCGGAAGAATACGATGAACGGATGCGTGCCGAACGATTTGGCGGCTCCCGTGCCTATGTTGCTGGACAAGCACATCTCCAACGGGATCCTCTTGTCCTGCACGAAGTGCGCCAGGTCTCCCATCTTCTCAATGCGCATTCCGTCAAGGCTCATGTCATCCACCAGCCTGGTGCCGTGGCCGATCCTCTGTGCGCCGCACACCTGGATTGCCTGCCAGATGGAATCCAGTCCGAATGCCTCTCCGGCATGGATGGTGAGGTTGAAGTTCTTGTTGCGGATGTACTGGAAGGCCTCCAGATGACCCTTGGGCGGATTGCCCTTCTCGTCACCGGCAAGGTCGAATCCCACAACGCCTCTGTCGCGGTATGCAACGGCAAGCTTTGCAATGTCCAGGCTGACGTTGGGACTCTGGCTTCTCATGGCGCAGAGGATAAGTCCGTACTGGACCCCCGTCTCCTTCCTTCCCTGCTCAAGTCCGTCAAGCACGGCATTCACGATCTTTTCCAAAGAGAGTCCGCGCTCCGTATGGAGTACCGGCGCAAACCTGACCTCTCCGTAGACGATGTGCTCGGCATGCCAGTCAAGAACCGCCTCATAGGCCACACGTGTCAGAGCCTCTTCCGTCTGCATGACCGCAGTGGTGATTGCAAAAGTCTGAAGATAAAGCGTCAGGCTCTTGAGCTTGCATCCGCGCTCGAACCAGTCGGCAAGCTCAACCGGATCCCTGGAAGGGACCGATATATCGTATTTGTCCGCCAGTTCTATGACGGTGGAAGGTCTGAGACCTCCGTCAAGATGGTCATGAAGCTCTACTTTCGGAATTCTCTTGATGATGTCGTATGGAATCATGGCAACCTCCGGCACTTCTTTTTATAAATCATAAACCAACACCCGTGAATAGTGAAGGACAATATGCACATTAATGTAATAAGCCGAGCGTCCGAAGGCCCGCCTATATTTACACAATGTGAATTTTCTGAAATAATGATGTCAAATATTTCACTTCAGAAAAAGGATTAAACAGGATTGATATGACAAATAAGCAAAAAATTCTGAATAAGAAACTTCTGAGTGCCGCAGTTTCAGCGACAAAGGCCAACGACATCCACCTGCTGGTCAAGCAGGGCGCGGACGTGAACTGCACCAACGAGTGGGGACTCACTCCCCTGATGCTCGCAGCACAGTACAACATCCATGTCGTGGTCCTCAAGGCCCTGCTCAAGGAAGGAGCAGATCTCTTTGCGGTCGAGCCCAAGTACAGGTCCAATGCCCTCCACCTGGCAGCCAACACCTGTTCCAACCCCAAGATCATCGAGGCTCTTGTGGAAGCCGGCGCAGACATCAATGCCCGCAACTACCTGGGAGAGACTCCGCTGATCATGGCAGTCCTTTCCAACGACAACACCAGAATCTTCTCTCAGCTTCTGGCAAGCGGCGCAGACACATCCATCTGCGACTGGCAGGGACACAACGTTATGGAGTATGCACGCAGGGAGAAGAGACCCTACATCATCACCATCCTCAAGCAGCTCGGTCTCTGAGCATAATCGGAAGGTATGAAAAAAACCGGGAAGCGATTCCCGGTTTTTTCTTTTACAGCGTCTGTTTCCAGACCTTGATGGGGTTCAGCCTGAAGCGCAGCCAAACATAAAGCCATGCAATCAGGATGCATGACAGGTGGATCAGATGCGCCACACCGTTGGCCAGTCCGAACACCTGCGAGAAGATCTCGATTGCAATGTAGATCATCACGGCATATGGCATCTTCACCGGGAAGATGAAGAACAGCAGCAGCCTGGATGTCGGGAACAGTACGGCACACAGGAAAAGCAGCGCATAGATCGATCCCGATGCTCCCATGACGGCCACGGTAGTGATGCCCTGTATGATGTAGAACAGGTAGCTGATCACGCCGCCCAGTATTCCGCAGAGGAAGTAGAACAGCAGGAACTCCCTGGTGCCCAGGTAGCGTTCAAGCGTACGCCCGAACATTATCAGTGCGAACATGTTGAAGAACAGGTGCATCATGCTGCCGTGCACGAACATGTACGTGACGAACTGCCACACCCAGCCCATGTTGATGCAGCCCGGAATCAGGCTCAGCCAGTAGACGAGCCTCACGCCCTTGAAGGCGATATTGGTATAGTTGGTAGCCAGGAACACAAGCACATTGATGATCACCAGATAGACCGATGCGTTTGAATATGTGTACCTGAACTTCCTGTTCAGAAAAGAATCTTTCATCATGGTCTAAAAATAGTCCCTTCAACGTCAAACGTCAATTGTGATACAATCCAAGGCATGGCGACCAGCAGAAGAGACACGGCAGATTCCTATACCCAGAGAGCACACCGCGAGGGCTACCCCGCCAGAAGCGTCTACAAGCTGGAGGAAATCCAGCAGGCCAACAGCATAATCAAGCCCGGAGATACCGTCCTTGACGTGGGAGCCGCACCCGGAAGCTGGACGCTCTACACACATCGCATGCTGCTCAAGGGCAAGGGTCAGATCATCAGCGTGGATCTGAATCCGCTCAACCTCAACCCTGTTCCTCCCACGGTCATAGCCTACGTCGGCGATGCCTTCAGCCGCGAGATCCGTGAAAAACTTACGTCACATGGCCCGTATGACGCCATCATAAGCGATGCTGCGCCCATGACGACGGGTAACCGTACGGTGGACACTTCCCGATCCGAATGGCTTGCCGAACAGGTGGTGATACTGGCAAAGGAGCAGCTCAAACAGCATGGGAATCTTGTGATCAAGATCTTCCAGGGCGGCGGTCAGCAGCAGCTTCTGCTTGAGATGCGCAGGATGTTCAGAAAAGCAAAGACCCTGAAGCCGAAGGCCTGCAGGGTCGATAGCTTTGAAACCTATCTGATAGGCTTGGATAAAATCTGATTACACCAACAGGGAGTGCAGTTTCCTGGCGAATTCCGCGGGATTCTTCGGCATGACGCCTTCCGAGAGCAGGGCCTGGTCCAAAAGGACGCTGGCTGCGTCTGCCACAAAGGCATCGTCCTTGGAATCCATGATGCGCTTCACGAATGCATCGTCCGGATTGACCTCCAGAATCGGTGCGCTGCCCTGGTAATCGCCCTGGCCCATGGCCTTGAGAAGCTGCTGCATCTGGACCGACGGGTCGTTCTCGTCGGAGACGACCACGGCAGAGACATCCGTCAGGCGTGTGGAGACCAGGACTTCCTTGACCTTGTCGCCCAAAGCCTTCTTCAGTTTCTTGGAGATTGCATCGCCATCCTTCCTGGCCTTCTTCTTCTCGTCCTCGGTCATGAAGTCGTCCATGGCACCGCTCTTGTTCACTGCCTTGAGCGGGATGTCCTTGTACTTGCCCACGGAAGAAATCACAAGATCGTCGATGTCGTCGGTCATCAGGAGAACCTCGATTCCCTTCTCCTTGAATGAAGAAAGAAGCGGAGAGCTCTTGAGCGCGTTCTCATCGGAACCCGTGATGTAGTAGATGCTCTTCTGGTCGGCTGTCATCCTCTCCTTGTAGTCCTTGAGGGATGTGTAGCCTTCCACTGCAGTGCTCTTGTAGCGTACCAGATCCATCAGATCATCGCGGTTGGCGTAGTCCTGATAGAGGCCTTCCTTCAGCGGGCGGTTGTACTGCTCGATGAACTTGGTGTAAAGCTCAGGATTCTGGTCTGCAATCTTCTTGAACTCACCCAGAAGCTTCTTCACCGATGCGTTGCGGATGCTGGTCATGACGCGGTTCTGCTGCAGGATCTCACGTGAGACGTTGAGCGGAAGGTCCTCGCTGTCGATTATGCCGCGGACAAAACGCAGGTATGTAGGCAGAAGCTCCTTCTCGTCATCCGTGATGTAGACGCGCTTGACGTAGAGCTTGACGCCAGGCTTGTAGTCGGCATGGTACATGTCGAACGGAGCCTTTGCAGGGATGAAGAACAGCGTGGTGTACTCCGTGGCGCCCTCGGCCTTGGTGTGCACGTAGAACAGCGGATTCTCGGAATCATATGTCGTGTTCTTGTAGAACTCGTTGTAGTCCTCTTCCTTGAGTTCGCTCTTGCTTCTGGTCCACAGTGCCGCGGCGCTGTTGATCTTCTCCACCTTGTGCTCGCTGCCGGTCACGTTGTACTTGTCGTCATATGTGTTCTGGTCATACGAGAGGTAGATGGGATATGCGATGTGGTCGCTGTACTGCTTGATGAGGTTCTCGATCTGCCATCTGTTGGCGTATTCCTTGCCTTCGTCGTTCAGGTACAGGACGATTGTGGTTCCGCATCCCTGGCGCTCGGCCTCCTCGATGGTGTACTTGTCCTTGCCGTCGCTGACCCACCTGTAGGCCTGGTCGCTTCCGTAGGCCTTTGAGGTCACTTCCACCTTGTCGGCCACCATGAAAGCAGAATAGAATCCCACTCCGAACTGACCGATCAGGTTGCTGTCCTTCTTCTGGTCGTCCGTGAGGTTCTGCAGAAAGTGCTTGGTTCCCGAGCGGGCGATTGTTCCGAGGTTGTCGTTGAGCTCGTCATGGCTCATTCCGATTCCGTTGTCCTCTATTGTCAGCGTGCGCTTGTCGCCTTCGGTGAAGCTTATGTCGATCCTCAGCTCGCCGTCCGGAGTCTTTCCGTCGACAAGAGTCTTGTATTTGAGTTTGTCCAGCGCATCCGATGCATTCGACACCAGCTCGCGCAGGAAGATTTCCTTATGGGAATAAAGTGAATGGATGATAAGCTGCAGAAGCTCGGATACTTCTGTCTTGAATTGTTTTCTTTCCATGTATGTCCTCCGAATTCCCACCAAATTTAATAAATAAGTTTCCAATCGGCAATATATACGATTCGGGTCAAGGTCATGGATCAAGCGCGGGACAGTACTATGTGTACGGCCCAAGCGCAGCGACGCAGAGATTGGCCCGAAGCATCTGCCATATAAAAGAAAAGAGCTGGTATTTTCAGTACCAGCCCTTTTCCATATATATTAATTTGCCCAAAACCAATTTGATATCAGCGTGCCGTTGCCGTCAGGGTAACGCATGCCTCGTAAGTTGCCTCCACCAGCTCTGCACTTGTCGGCCAGATCACGTTGAACGATGCAACTGCGCTTCCGGCTGCCACGACTC
>JAJBWA010000091.1:0-6406 GCA_031935845.1 bacterium
AAATGCCTGATGTTTGAGGAAATCGGGAAGCTCAGACCGAGCACAACGGCCGACCCCACCCTGCCGGTATGGATCAGGGTCGAGGCCACGGGAATCTGCGGAACGGACCTGAAGTCCGTCTACGTCGGACACAGGTATTTCCAGCCGCCCACCGTCCTGGGCCATGAGTTCTACGGCCAGATAGAAAAGGCACCGGAGGGCTTCCCCCTCAAGAAGGGCACATGGGTGGTTGCCGCCCCCTACTACGAGTGCGGCAAGTGTCCCACCTGCAAGGCCGGAAAAGGAGACCTCTGCCAGGACAAGAACTATGTAGAGGCCGGAACCTTTGCGGAGTTTGTCGGAGTTCCCGACAACTACATGGACGGCCTGTTCGTGCTTCCGGAAAAGAAGAACACCGCAGACTATGACGTCTATGCCCTCACCGAGCCGCTTGCATGCGTGATCAACGGGACATCCAGGCTCGAGACCATCAAGGGCTACAGCAAGGTTCTGATCGTCGGAGGCGGTCCCATGGGTGCCCTCTTTGCCCTCTACTACAAGAGCAAGGGCATGGACTGCGCCATAGTCGAGCCCAATGCAGAGCGTGCGGCAAGACTGCGCAGCTGGGGAATCTCCACTGTGCTTCAGGAAGAGGTAAAGAAAGGCGAATACGACAACATAGTCATAGCCGTGAACATCTCCAAGCTGATTCCCGCCTACCTGCCTCTGGTGCGCCAGGGCGGAACGCTGCTGGTCTTCAGCGGCCTTCCCAAGGGAGAGATGCTTGATGTGGATGCCGGCATAATCCATTACAGCGAGGTATCCGTCAAGGGCTGCAGCGGCTTTGCTCTTGCACACTTCCGCGAGGCCTTCGAGACCATCAAGGCAAACGAGGCCAGCTTCAGACAGCTGATCACCCACAAGTTCAGCTTCGAGCACGGCCAGGAGGCATTCGACATGCTCAGGGCCGGCAAGGCATTCAAGATCCTTCTGGGGAGCAACCTGTAATGAAGGCTTTCTTCCTGGCCAAGCCCGGCTTCAGCCTAAGCGGTTCCTCTTCAGTTTCCGACATAGGGAACCTTGTCTCAATCCTCAGGAGCTTCAGTGAGGTCTACACTTCACCCGAGCTCTGCGATGAGTGCACGGCCAATGGAATAAAGGCTCATAAGCTCGAGAAGCCCTCCGGAAACTGTGCCAACAGCTATGTCCAGGACATCAATGCCATGGTAATCCAGTGCCTTGACCGTCAGGTGGACGTATACGTGACCGCAGGCGGCGACGGCATCATGAGCTATGTTGCGTCAGCCGTAATCTTGAACAAAGGCAGGAACCGGCAGCCCCTGTTCCTCGGCTTCCCTGCAGGAACTGCCAACGCAGGTCCGATAGTCCATGCCCTGGGAACGGGAGAGTTTGACAGCCTTGTAAAGGTAAGCCTTGATGCAGTCGAGGTCAGGGACGGCGATGAGGTCATAGGCTACGGCTTCAACGATGTTGTAATAGGAAATACCTTCCTGGGAACGCTTGAGGGCAACCTTGTGAACCTGGATGCCAGAGAGATGTTCGCCTATGGAAGGCCGAAAAAAACAGTTATAGGCGAAAAAATCGCCTCTAAAGCCCTGAAAACCGCACTTAGCGGCGAATCCGTGGAAATCGGCATGGATGCAGAAGCCATAAAGCAGATCTGCATCTCCCCGCTTAAGGGCGACAGGCTCAGCCAGAGGGCGGTCTTCGGAGGTCTCCTGAATTCCGTGGGTGATGCCCACCCTGCCGCCGCGGCTTTCATCAGCAGGAACATGATCGACAGCAATCCTGCCACATGGAACTACAGGGGACCCGTTACCACAGTACACATCTGCTTTACAGAGAAGGACGTGCTTGAAATCTCCGGACTCGGAGAGGATGCACAGATCATAATCGACGGGAATCCGTTCATAAGAAGGAATGACCGGATCTCGTTCAGGATCGTCCCGGGGGCATGCACGGCCCTGTGGGATATGGGGGAAAAAGGGAGATGAGAGGAGCTGCAAGAGAACTCAGACCTTCCAGCATACACCGCATCAGAATATTCGGGCGGATGTACGAGCGGGAGCAGGTCACCACAGCCGCGATACTCATGACGCCCGTGCTGATAGCAGTGTTCATGCTGTTCATCCTGCCCGTGATACAGGTTGTGGTGTACAGCTTCACGAACATGACCACCAGCAAGCGCGGAACATTCGTGGGAATCGAGAACTTCAAGTACCTTATCGGAGACACGAAGTTCTTCAAAGCCATAGGGAATACGGCACTGTTCGCCTGTCTGAAGCTGATCTTCGACACAGGCCTTGCGCTGATAATCGCACTTATGCTGGACAGCCACATACCCCTGAGGAAGTTCCTCAGGAGCACGTACTTCGCCCCTGTCGTGGTACCCGTGGTTGCCTCGTCGCTGATCTGGATCTGGTTCTTCGATCCCGACGTAGGTCCGCTGAACATGATCCTGACCAAGCTCGGCCTTGAGCCGCTGCTGTGGCTCAACGGAAAGGGCACGGCCCTTGCATCCATCCTGATCTTCTCCGTATGGAAGGGAATAGGATACAACGTCATGCTGTTCCTCACCGGACTGCAGAACATCCCCGATTCCTATATAGAAGCATCAAAGGTCGACGGAGCCTCCTGGTGGCAGAGCCTGATCAAGATCAAGCTCCCCCTGCTCCGCCCCATCACAAACTTCATAGTCATGATCGGAATCATCAACACGTTCAAGGTCTTTGCCCAGATCGACGTCATGACTCCTACGGGCGGCCCGGGCTACTCCACGGCCATGATAGTCACCTACATCTACGAGCAGGCCTTCACAAGAGGCAAGATGGGCAGGGCATGTGCCGCATCCATCATCCTGTTCGTAATCATCTTCATCCTGACCCAGATCCAGAGCAGGATGAACGCGTCCAAGACTGTGGACTACGATTGAGGAGGCCGGCATGAAGAAGAAAAACCTTGAAACCGCAGTCGTCTCAATCGACGAACTCAAGCCCTCGCGCAAGAAGTACAACATCCCCGTGTTCATCATCCTGACCATCGGTGCGGTGGCCATGATCTTCCCGTTCGTCTGGATGATACTGTCGTCGTTCAAGACAACGTCGGACATCTACACCTACCCGCCCAAGTGGCTGCCGTCCACGTTCAACTGGCAGAACTACACGGCCGTGTTCAGGATGATCCCCTTTGCACGCTACTACCTGAACAGCATCTACACATCCGTGATGCAGACGTTCATCCAGATAGCGCTGTCCATCTTCGGCGCCTACGCAATAGTGTTCCTGGATTTCCCCGGCCGCAGGAAGCTGACCACCCTCATCAGGACCACCATGTTCGTGCCGATGGTAGTCACGCTGATTCCGATGTACCTGATCATGAACAAGCTTCAGGATACCTACGCCGGAATCATCCTGCCTCAGGTATTCTCCGCATTCACCATCTTCCTGATCCTCTCGTTCTTCGAGTCCATCCCGAGGGACCTGTGCGATTCAGCCAAGCTGGACGGCTGCGGATACTTCAAGATCATGTTCCATGTGGTAATCCCCAACGCCAAGAGCTCAATAGCCACAGCAGCGATGTTCGCCTTCCTGGGCCACTGGAAGAGCTACACATGGCCTCTGATCATCACCAACAAGGAGCAGTACAGGACCCTGCCCATCGGAATGAAATATCTGGTGGCCGAGTCATCCAAGGAATACCAGGTGATGATGGCGGCATCGGTCATGGCAATCATGCCCGTGCTGATACTGTTCATCATCTTCGAGAAGCAGTTGGTCAAGTCCATCACCCTGACCGGCATGAAGTCCTAGAATCAGCAAAACAATCAGGAAAAAGGAGAGAAACATATGAAAAAAGCAATCGTTCTGATCATGATCATAGCAGTCGCCCTGCTTGCATCATGCAGCAAGGGATCAGACTCGAAGTCTGTCGCAACCGTAGCTGCAGCAAAAACCGCTGTAACCGCGGCAGCTGAAACAACTGCCACGGCAGCCACAACTGCTGCAACCACAACCGCAACGGCCGCACAGCCCAAGGAAGTCCCGGCCGCCACGATCAAGGTCTGGTACTCCATCAGCGGCACCAACGGCCAGTTCTTCGAGAGCCAGGTACAACAGTTCATGCAGCAGTACCCGCAGGTCAATGTGGAGCTCACCTACACCGGAAGCTATGCCGACAGCGCCACCAAGATCTCGGCCGCAAAGCTTGCAGGCAACTCGCCTGACGTCATCATCACGTCGGCCTCACAGCTGTACACAGGCGAGGACGGCAACTTCCAGATGGAAGAAAACGTCAAGGACCCCGAGTTCGATCTTGCCGACGTAAGACCCGGAATCATGGAGTACGCAAACTACAGGGGCCGCCTTGCAGCCGTTCCGTTCAGCATCTCCACGCAGGTGGTCTATTACAACAAGGACCTCGCAGCCAAGGCCGGCTATGACCTGGAAGCCAACCCGCCGAAGACATGGGACGAGTTCCTCACCGTTGCCAAGGCAATCCAGGATGCAAGCGCAAAGGGCACATACGGATTCGATACATCCGACGCCAAGTGGCTGGTCAAGAACATGCTCTACCAGAACGGAAACGACATCGTCCTGATGGACGGGGACGGCAACGTCACTCCGGTCTTCGATGACCCGAGCGGAATCGAAGTCGCACGCTTCTGGGCAAAGATGATTGACGAGAAGGTCATGGCCAAGAGCCAGCACGACAACGCCGAGAACAAGTTCCTCTCGGGCAAGCTCGTGTTCATCGCCGCAACCAGCAACAGGATCGCCAAGTGGGCGGAAAGCGTGCAGTTCAACATCGGCGCAATCGAGATGCCCTATTTCAAGGAGCGCAAGGTTGCCCTGGGCGGAAGTACGGCCACCATCATGACCACAGACGCCACCAGGCATGCCGCCAGCTGGGCCCTGCTCAAGTTCCTGCTCAACACGCAGAACCAGACGGCCTACGCCATGACAACCGGCTACCTGCCCATCAGGGAAAGCTCGCTGGACATCCCCGAGGTCAGGCAGTACATCGCAGACAGCGACCTCTACGCCACGGCAATCAAGCAGCTGGATTACTCCACCGCCTACGTGCACTTCGGTGAGATGGGCAGCATGGACACCCAGCTGACATGGGCACTGGACGATATCGAGAACGGCACCGATCCCAAGCGTGCATTCCAGGATGCAGCAGAGAACCTGCTGGCCGATCTCAAGTAACAGGCAAGGAAAAGACATGAAGAAAGTAGCATTCTCAACCGGAGCATTCTACACCATAGAGACAGCAGATGCCCTCAGGCGCATACGCCGGGCAGGGTTCCCCAACGCGGAGCTCATGCCCCAGTGCTCGGAAGATCTTTCGCCGGTGATGCTGAAGAAGGCGGACGAGATCGGAATCCACATCTCGTCCATCCACTACCCGCTTGTGTTTTTCGGAATCCTCTACAACGCAAACCCCGGCATGTACAGGGAATCCAAGAAGTTCTCGGATAATCTTGCAGAGTTTGCCAAGGCTGCCGGAACCGAGTTCGTGGTCATCCACCCGGAGGAGGAATACCAGGGCAAGTTCGTCCAGATTCTGGGCAAGCCCATCAACGACAGCATCCGCTATATGTGCGCGGCGCTTGCCGACAAGGGAATCACGGTTGCAATGGAGAACTATCCCTCCGGCGTGGGACAGCACCCGGATACGCTTGATGCGTACGTGAAGGCGCTGGCCATCCCCAACATGAAGGTGATGGTGGATACCACAGAGGTCATCGAGGGCGGCGGAGATCCGCTGGAGTTCATAGCCGCCCTTGAGAACGTCCCCTGCCACCTGCACCTGTCAGACTACGACGAGAAGAAGCACATCCCCATCGGCACCGGAAAGGTCGACTGGAAGGCACTGACAACACTTCTCAAGAACCGCGGCTTCACCGGCTACTGGACGCTGGAACCCAGCTACAAATACTATCTGGACGATCCCGACGGACAGCTCAAGAGGGACTATGACTACATCACGGCTCTTGTCTAGGTACTACAGGTTCTTTGCCTGCGGCGATGCCGTGGGCAAGGCCACCGAGTTCATGACTCCCGATGACATCCGCACCAACATGGGGCGGATCACGGGGCTGGTGGACCCTGCGCGCAGCATCACCCATCCCGACCTGCCCATATGGGCCGTGACGGACGATACGGAGCAGAACCTCTGGCTGCTGCGCAGATACCTCAAGGACGGAAAAGTCACCATAGAAAACACAGTCTCCGAACTGGTCAAGTGGATAGAAGGCACGGGAGCTGTTGAAAAACACTACATCGGCCCCAGCAGCCTCAAGGCCCTGCAGGGCATCACGGCCGGTCAGGACCCGCTCAAGGCAGGCATCAACGGAACCACCTGCGGTGGCATAATGCGTGCACCTGCTGCTGTTTTTGCGGGC
>JAJBWA010000092.1:0-6363 GCA_031935845.1 bacterium
GCCCGAGTACCGGGGACCTCAGGAAGCTTTCCGCAAAGAAGATAGTCGGGGAGATGAACAGCCAGCACCATGTCACGGTAGACGGCTATGTCCTTCCCGATTCTCCATACAACCTACGCAAGCAGGGCATCCACAATGAGGAAGCACTGCTTCACGGATTCAACGACCAGGAGAGCGGTCCGTTCATCATCTTCGACAAGACGAATCTCAGGAACTATGAGTCCAAGATCCGCTCATACTTCGGGGATTCTGCGGACGATGTCCTGAAGGTCTACAACGCCACCACAGACAAGGAAGCCGCAGCATACTGGGCCGAAGTCTACGGTGCCGTGTTCTTCAACTACCCGCACTACTGCCTGAACAGGCTTGCGGTGAGCGAGGGGATTCCGGTATACGAATACCTGTTCACCAAGAAGAACAAGAGCCTGTCTTCCTGGCACAGCGGGGAGCTCAAGTATGCATTCCACCGCATTCCCGAGGATTCGGACCTGTATGACGAAGCCGACAGGAAGCTCAGCGACATCATGCATGCCTACTGGGTCAATTTCGCAAGGACAGGTGATCCCAACGGTCCCGGTCTGCCTGTTTTCGGACAGAACGCCGGTTCGGAAATGATAATGGAGCTGGGAGACAACGTGGGGATGATAAAGGAGCCGTATCTTGCCTTCTACGGCATCATGGACGGAAAACAGGGGTTTGACCTCTGAGTGATACTGTATTACAGTACATACCTAAGGAGAAATATCATGCAGCAGTACAAGTTTGACGAGTCCGAAGTAAGCCGTTGTCTTCTCTGTGCAGACCCCAAGTGTACCAAGGCCTGCCCGCAGCATGCCGATGTAGGCAACATCCTCAGGAACCTTTTCTTCGAAGACTACTACAATGCCGCCGACAGGATCAGCAGCATAGACTGCACGTACTGCAATGCTCCATGCGAGAAGGCGTGTGTCCTCTCCGCCAAGAACAATCCGGTAAAGATACGTGAAATCTTCGTTGACGTGAAGGCTACTTCTCCGCTTCTTCCCGAAAGAAAGATCCGGGACATCGACCTCACCACGGACATCTGCGGAGTCAGGCTTGAGAACCCGTTCATGCTGTCGTCATCAGTCGTAGCCAGCACATACGACATGTGTGCCCGCGCATTCGACGCAGGCTGGGCCGGAGTTGCGTTCAAGACGATCTGCAACTTCCCGCAGCATGAGGCTTCCCCCAGATTCTCCGCCATACACAACCACGCAAACTCATTCTGCGGCTTCAAGAACATCGAGCAGCTTTCCGACCACAGCGTGAAGGAGAACATGGAAATTTTCCGCAAACTCAAGAAAAAGTATCCTTCAAAGGTCATCGTTGCATCCATCATGGGCCAGAACGAGGAGGAATGGACCGCACTTGCGCGTGAGTGCGAGGAAAACGGTGCCAACGTGATAGAGTGCAACTTCTCCTGTCCAAACCTAGAGGAAACCGGACTGGGTGTTACCATCGGTCAGTCTCCCGACCTTGTGGAGCGCTTCACAAGGGCCACCAAGAAGGGTACCAGCCTTCCTGTTCTGGCCAAGCTGACGCCGAACATCACGGATATGGTTCCCATCGCAATTGCCGCAAAACGCGGAGGTGCCGACGGAATCGCAGCAATCAACACGATCAATTCCATCACCGGAGTCAATATCGACACCCTTGTTGCCGAGCCAGCCGTGCAGGGAAAGTCGATAGTGGGAGGATATTCGGGTGCGGCGGTCAAGCCGATTGCGCTTAGGTTCATCTCTGACCTTTCGAACTGCAGCGAGCTCAAAGGACTTCACATCAGCGGAATGGGCGGAATCGAGACATGGCGCGACGCCCTGGAGTTCCTGCTCCTCGGAGCCGGAAGCCTGCAGGTCACGACTTCGGTCATGCAGTACGGCTACAGGATAATCGAGGATCTGCTGGGCGGACTCAAGAACTACATGAGGGCCAAAGGAATCCACAGGGTTTCGGATCTCATCGGAGGAGCCAGCCAGACCGTCGTCGATCACCAGAGCATCGAGCGTGACATAATCCAGTTCCCGGTATTCGACAAGGACAAGTGCGTCGGTTGCGGCAGATGCTACATATCGTGCATGGACGGCGGACACCAGGCCATAGAATTCGATCCGGAAACAAGGACACCCAGGCTCAACGGCGCCAGGTGCGTCGGATGTCATCTCTGCCGTCTGGTCTGCCCGGCAAAGGCCATAGGAGTGGCTCCGAAGGTGCTCAGGAAGGACACATGAAGATTCCTCTAATCAAGGCCACCCGAAGCATAGCATTCAAGAGCATCGCCGTGATCGTCCTGATTCTGGCGGTATTCTCCGTAGTCATATGTGCCATCGGTTACGACGGATTCACTGATGCACTGGTGGATCAGTACACCACGGACGCCTTCATGGCGGCCAACGTCTCTACAATCATGCTTCGGCCCGAAATGATCGACTACTACATGATCGACGGGGGCGACAACTACAACTGGTACAACGTCTACGACCTGCTCAAGAACACCTGCAATTCCACGGGTGTCGAGTTCATCTACGTGATAAAGGTGGACCAGACGGACTACAACCACATCACGTTCGTGTTCTCGGCGAAGAATTCGGACAGCATCTACGATGAGTTTCCCTGCGGTTATGTGAGGGAGACCACGAACGATGAATACCGCAATGCCTACCGTGCCCTGTACGAGGGAACCTTGGAAAGCACCTCCGTCATGAGGGACTCCGGGAACCTCAGCACCGGACGCCACATCACGGTCATGATTCCACTCAGGGACGGAAACGAGACCACGGCCATCATCTGCGTGCAGGTCCAGCTGGACAAGCTCGAGAAAGCCAGAAGCACATATGTCAGGAATGTCGTGATAGTCCTGGTCATACTTGCAATAGTAGTCATCGTAACACAGGGTCTCTACCTGAATTCGGTGCTGCTCAGACCGGTCAAGACGATAACCGCCGAGTCTTCCAGATTCGCACGTGAGAGCGTCAAGCGGAAGAAGAAGCTGACGAAGTCCATCAGGAACAAGGACGACGAGATTGCTCTTCTGGCGGACTCGATAGACCACATGGAGACCCAGATAGTCGACTACATAAGCAACATCACGGCCATCACCGCAGAGAAGCAGAGGATCAGTACCGAGCTGTCCCTGGCCGCCCGCATCCAGGCCGATGCCCTGCCGAGCAAGTTCCCGGCATTCCCGGAAAGAAACGAGTTCGACCTCTATGCCTCAATGAACCCTGCAAAGGAAGTCGGCGGTGACTACTATGACTTCTTCTTTGTGGATGACGACCATCTGTGCCTGTTCATCGCCGATGTCTCGGGCAAGGGAATCCCTGCGGCACTGTTCATGATGAGCACCAAGAACGTGCTTTCAAGCAACGCCATGAAGAGCCTGTCTCCGGCGGAGATACTGGAGAACACGAACGATATCGTCGCAAAGAACATGCAGGACATGTTCGTGACGGTGTGGCTGGGAATACTTGAGATTTCCACTGGAAAGCTCGTGGCGTCCAATGCCGGACATGAGTTCCCGGTCATCAGGCAGCCCGACGGAAAGTTCGAGGTGTTCGAGGATGTCCACGGACCTTTCATCGGAGGTTTCCAAGGCGTGAAGTACACCGATTATGAGATAAAGCTCGGCCATGGTGCAAGACTGTTCGTCTACACGGACGGCGTGCCTGAGGCTACGGACAGGAAGAACGACATGTTCGGAATGGAGCGTCTGGTAGATGCGCTGAATGAGGCGCCCGAGGCCTCACCGGAGAAGCTTCTGGAAAACGTCAGGACTTCGGTCGACAGATTCGTAAAGGATGCGGAGCAGTTCGATGATCTTACGATGCTCTGCCTTGAATACAAGTGAGTTCGGAAAATGGAAAAGTACTACAGCAAAGAGTTTGAATGCATGCCCCGGGATCAGATCCGGGAACTTCAGAGCCGGAGGCTCGTCGCTCAGGTCAGGTTTGTCTGGGACAATGTCCCTTACTACCGCCGCAAGATGGAGGAGCAGGGAGTCACACCTGATGACATCAGGGGAATCGATGATATTTCCAGGCTTCCGTTCCTCAAGAAGGATGACCTGAGGGATTCCTATCCCGACGGACTTCGCGGAGTTCCGGTAAAGGACGTGGTCAGGATCCACTCCACAAGCGGAACCACCGGCAAGCGCGTGGTGGCCTACTACACCAGGGACGACATCGACCTCTGGGACACCTGCGTGGCCAGAGCCCTCTGCGCCGCAGACATCTCCGATGAGGATGTGGTGCAGGTCTGCTACGGGTACGGCCTGTTCACCGGAGGCCTGGGACTTCACGGCGGTGCCGAGAAGCTGGGCTGCATGGTTCTGCCCATGTCTTCCGGAAGTACCGACAGACAGCTTCAGTTCATGGAAGACCTCAAGTCCACAGTCCTCTGCTGTACGCCTTCATACGCGGCATACCTTGCCGAGACCATCAACGAGAAGGGCCTCAGGGACAGAATCAGACTCAGACGCGGAATATTCGGAGCCGAGGCATGGTCCGAGGACATGAGGGCCTCCATCGAGCATGATCTTGGAATCAAGGCCCACGACATCTACGGACTCACGGAGCTCAGCGGTCCCGGCGTTGCCTATGAATGCAGCGTCCAGCACGGCATGCACATCAACGAGGACCATTTCTACGCCGAGATCATCGATCCCGACACATGTGAACCGCTGCCGCTCGGATCCAAGGGAGAGCTCGTGATCACGTCGCTGACCAAGAAGGGCTTCCCGCTCCTGAGGTACCGTACACGCGACATCTGCATCCTGAGTGCGGACAAGTGTGCCTGCGGAAGGACATTCGTCAAGATGTCCAGGCCGATGGGCCGCAGCGACGACATGCTCATCGTCAAGGGTGTGAACGTGTTCCCGTCACAGATCGAGACCGTCCTCATCCAGCAGGGCTATGCCGCAAACTACCAGATCATCGTGGACAGGGTGAACAACAGCGATACGCTTGATGTCCTGATCGAGATGAACGCAGAGAACTTCTCCGACAGCCTGAGCAAGATTACCGCAAAGGAGAAGGCTCTGGTGGCCGAGCTCAAGTCCATGCTCGGAATCTATGCAAACGTGCACCTGGTGGCTCCCAAGTCCATCACCAGAAGTGAGGGCAAGGCCGTCAGGATCATCGACAAGAGAAAAATCTGACAGGAGGGTTTTTATGAAAGTAAGACAGATTTCGGTTTTCCTTGAGAACAGGTCGGGTCAGCTTGCGCACATCTGCAGGATCATTGCGGATGCAGGTATCAACATGAAGGCCCTCAATATTGCAGAGACATCGGACTACGGGGTGCTGAGGCTCATAACCAACAAGCCTGCAAAGACCGTGGAAGTCCTTTCAAATGATGGACTTGTGTGCAGCAAGACCGATGTCGTTGCAATCAGCGTGCCCAACGTTCCCGGCGGTCTTTCAAAGGTCCTGGACATCATTGCGGGCAAGGACATAAGCATCGAGTACATGTACTCCATGCTTGGCAATGATGCCGAACAGAACGCCATCATGGTCTTCCAGACAGGAGAGGACGAGAAAGTGTTCTCCAAGGCCGGACTGCATGTCCTCACGGCCGATGATCTGGGGATTTATGAAGCCTGACTGCAAGGCCAAGTGGGATTTTTACAAACTGAAAAAGTTTTTCATCATTTCAATGCCGGAAAATATAATTAATTTCCTCAAATAAATTAGCGGAATTTCATGACAAAAACACGTCTCAGTGTCATAAAAACGGCCTTTCGAGGGCCTTTGAGTGCGTTCTTCACCTTCTTGGCGGTCTCAAGAATGTCTATGCTTTAAGTGTAAGTAAAAACCTGACAAGGAGGAGACGAGATGAAGAAAGCACTGCTGGTTCTGATGATGGTCCTGGCTGCAGCAGTCCTGTTCGCAGAGACACACACCATCGTTCTCGTCTCCAGAGTCGAGAAGCAGGATGCACAGTACGTGATCCGCAACAACGAGACCGGAGCGATCGGAGCTTCAGTCGTGTACAGCACCGAAGAGATCGCAAAGCAGGACGTCGGAACTTCATTCGACATCATCCAGAGCTGCGACAGCAACGGAATCAACACGGTCGAGTTCACGGTTTCTGCAACCGAGCTTCAGGCAAACGTGAACGGAAAGCTGTACAGCACCAAGGGTGTTGCAATCGAGATGAACGGCAGACAGTACGGTTCACAGGTGAGCTTCACCAGAACTACGGTCGGAGTCGTGGCAGCCGGAAGCGCAGTTGCATCGTTCAACGTGATCTGGCCGACAAGTGCAGAGCTGGTGGAGGCAACTTACGAGGCATGCGTTACCCTGACGGCAACGGCACGCTGATATCAAATTGGTTTTGGGCAAATTA
>JAJBWA010000093.1:0-13133 GCA_031935845.1 bacterium
ACGGTCGTGATGCCTATTCTGGGAAGCGCAGTGAATGAACTGTTGTCGCATCCCAGCAGCGAGACATCCTCGCGAATCCTCACTCCTGCCTCGTCTGCAGCCTTCATGGCACCCAGCGCAAGGGCATCGGTGGCGCAGAAGATTGCGGTGGCTCCGCACGGGGATGCAAAGTACTCCTTGGCAAGCTGATATCCCGTTTCCATGGAACTCTTGCCGGAAGTGTCGTTGTCCTTGAACGTGACCTTCATTCCCAAAGCATCGCAGGCGGAGACCACGCCGTCGGCACGCAGGCTGTGCGTAAGGCTGCCCGGTCTGCGGCCCAGGTACAGGATGCTGCGGTGGCCCATGGAATGCAGGTACTCCACGCCGGTCCTGGCACCTGCGGCATTGTCTATGGCAACGTAGCTGGCCTGGCCGTCCTGAAGATTCTCTGAAACATAGACCACGGGGACATCGGAAGCATACGCGGAAAGGTTGGCGGCCGTGTCGTGGCCGGCGGGGATGACTATGATGCCGTCCACGCGCCTTCCCAGAAGCAGCGAGAACTGCCTCTTTTCAAGCTCAAGGTCGTACGAGGAATTGCACACCATCAGGTTGTATCCCCTCTCCCTGGCGGCGATCTCGATGGCCTCGATGAGCTCGCTCATGAACGGGTTGTTGATGCTGGCCGTGACCACGCCGATTATGTTGGTGCGGCGTTTGACCATGGACCTTGCTATGGAGTTCGGGATGTACTTCATCTCGTCGCAGATCCTGAGGATCCTCTCGCGTGTGGCATCGCCGATTTCAGGGCTGCCCGACAGCGCCCTGGACACCGTGGCGTACGAGACGTCGGCGACTCTTGCGATGTCCTTTATCGTTACCTTATCCATATGATGCTCCCCGGATTGCAAACGTTTGCACAATCATTCTACGGGGCGTCCGAGCCATTTGTCAAACAATTCCAAATCAATTCCGATTCAGTTTGACAAATCACATCCGCTCCATTAGAATCGATATTGACGCAAACGTTTCCGAAAAAGGAGCCTGCATGATAGACACCGTACTGTTCGACATCGGCGGAACCCTGATAACCCAGACCCACAGCCCCGAGCGGGCCGTACGCAACGCGCAGTTCTTCCGAACCGTCCTGCACGATCAGGGTGTGGACGTAAACATGACCGACGAGCAGTTTGCGCAGTACATCCATGACGGAAGCGAGTCCTACAAGCACCGCGGCGAGAAATCCATGACGGAACTTCGCCCGCTCGAGATCTGGCGCGACTATATATTCAAGGACCTGCACATCCCCACGGAGAAGATCGAGCCCGTGGCAGAGCTCTTCAGTTTCTGCAACGACTACATCCGCCTTGTGAACGATGCCCGTCCCGGCCTAAGGCCAATGCTGGAGAGCCTTAAGGCCATGGGCATGAAGACAGGCGTCATAACGAACACCATATCGATGACCTTTGCGGACCACATACTGAAGGAATACGGCGTATCTGACTTTTTCCAGGACATCGTGAAGTCCTGCGAGACAGGCATCCGCAAGCCCGATGCCCGCATATTCGAAATCGCCATGAACCGAATAGGATCCACGGCAGCCACCACCTGCTACGTGGGCGACACCATCTCAAGAGATGTGCTGGGAAGCCGCAACTCAGGCCTGGCAATGTGCATCCTCATCCGCAACCCGTCGGTCAGCCACAGGGACAAGGCCTTCCAGGGCCCGGACGCCCCAAAGGCAGACTACACCATAGACACGCTGGAAGAGATTCCCGCAATCATAAGGAACTTCAACAGAACAGGCGCCCAGGCGCAAGGAGTCGATTAATGATAGACACTATTTTCTTTGATGTCGGCAACACCCTCAGGATCGTCATTCCCGACAAGCAGTTCATCGCCAATGCCGAGAAGCAGCTGATGGAGACAGTGAAGACCACGGAGAGCCACGACGCTTTCTTTGCAAAGCTCGAGGAGCGCTGGAAGACGTACAGGAAGATGGCAAAGACCACTCTTCTTGACGCCGGCGAGATGGAGCTCTGGCGCGACCACCTGCTTCCGGACTACGATCCGGAACTGGTCAGCGCAAATGCCGGACGCCTGACAAGGCTCTGGCGCGACCATGACGGACGCAGGGTCCCCAGACCGGACGTAAAGACCACTCTGGAAGAGCTGGACCACCGCGGATACACCATGGGCATCATAGCCAACACCATTACGGAAACGGAAATCCCCGACTGGATGTTCGAGGACAAGGTGGCACGCTACTTCAAGACCGTCATCCTCTCCTCCAAGGTCCGCATCCGCAAGCCGGACCCGGCAATATACTTCCTGGCATGCCGCGCAATCGGCAAGAAGCCCGCAAGCTGCGCCTATGTGGGAGACAACCCGATCCGTGACGTCCAGGGCACCAGGGACGCAGGATTCGGAATGATGATCCGCATAGACGAGCCCGATACCCTGAAGAAGGAGCCGCAGGAGATCAAGCTCCATCCGGACTACACCATCAACCAGATTTCGGATCTTCTGAAGATCTTCAAGCCGCTTTGACGCGCAACAGAACTGAGCAACAAGGACATGACCATGAAAGAAAGAGAATTTGACGCCATCTTCTACGACCTGGGAGGCACGCTGCGCCTTGTGGAGCGCGATGCCGCATTCGAGGCCGAGGCACGCAGGAAGATCGCCGAGATGTGCGGCGAGAAAGGAGACCCGGACGAGTTCTGCAAGTTCCTGGACTACCGCTACGTCGGCTACCGCAAATGGTGCTTCGAGACCATGAAGGAAGCCCCTGAGGAAGAGCTGTGGACCAAATGGCTGGCCCCCGAGTACGACAGGGAGCTGATCAAGAAGAACGCCATCGAGCTCACCATCGAGTACCGCAACAAGGACGGCCGCAGGGTCGTGGCCCCCAACGGAGCACAGTCCGTGCGCGACATGTACGCACACGGCTACAAGCTGGGCATCATCAGCAACCTGGTGACATCGCAGGAAATCCCCAGATGGCTCAAGGAAGACGACCTTGAGAAGTACTTCGGCGCCGTGCTGCTCTCCTGCGTTGAGGGAATCCGCAAGCCGGATCCGCGCATCAGCGACAAGGCCTGCAGGCTCCTGGGCGTCACTCCCGAGCGCTGCGTGTACATCGGCGACAACCTTGACCGCGATGTGGAAGGCACCCGCCTTGCCGGCTACGGCATGTTCATCCTCTACACCACGCCCGAGAAGCTGGCAAAGGAGAAGATCACCGACGCCAACAGGCCCGATGCCGTCATCTTCGATTTCAACGAGCTTAAGGATATCTTCCCCAAGGCACCTTACGTGGCCTGGGACAAACTGAGGACAGTCTGAGGTAAAAAATGACACAGAACATCAAAGCACTGTTTCTTGACCTCGGCGGAACGTTCAGGGAAGTCTACGAGAACAAGCCCTTCTCCGACGCCGCCAGAAAGCGTATTGCCGAAATCTGCAAGACGGACATGAGTCCGGACGATTACTACGATTTCCTGAACAAGAGGTACGACGTGTACCGCGAATGGGTGCTTCACTTCATGTGCGAGCCGCCCGAGCAGTACCTCTGGTCACGCTGGCTCTGCCCCGAGCTGGACAAGGACTACATAGAGTCCTACGCAACGGAACTTACCTACAACTTCCGCCGCGCCAAGGGCGAGCGCCTGATTGTCCCCGGCGGCCTTGAGACCGTCAAGGAAATCAGAAAGCGCGGCTACAAGGTCGGAATCATCAGCGACCTTGTGGGAACCAGGGAGATTGATGAGTGGCTGGACAACGACGGCATCAGGGACCTCTTCTGCACCGTCCAGCAGTCCTCCATCACCATGCTCAGAAAGCCCCACCCCGCCATCTACTACCTTGCACTGAAAGAGGCCGGAGTCAGGCCTGAGGAGAGTGTTTTTGTAGGTGACAACCTGATCCGGGACATCATCGGAGCAAAGGCCACGGGTTTCGGCGGAACCGTTGCGGTTGAATACAACCCGGCAAAACCGCTCAAGCTCACGGAAGAAAACAAACCGGATTGCATAATCCACAGCTTCCCGGAGCTCCTGAACGTGCTCCCCGGAAACGCATCATTCTGCCCGGAGAACGCAGAAAGGAGACCAGTGAAATGACAGACAGCTACAAGCTCAGAGGCGGCGAGGCTTTGGCCAAGGCCGTAGAGAACGAATACACCAAAGGTAATTCCGACTACCATCTCAAGCCGCTGAACCTTCTGGACAAGGACGGAAAGGCAGTTGGAACCGTGAAGGAAAACGACGGCGTCATATTCTGCTGCCGCCGCGGCGAGCGTGAGGTAGAGCTCACCGATGCATTCACCGATCCCGACTTCAAGGGATTCGAGCGCAAGCGCATCGACGGTCTGGATTTCGTTATCCTGACCATGTACAACGAGAAGTACACCTACCTGCCCATAGCCTTTGCCCCTGCAAAGGTCCAGAAAACCCTGGCCCAGGTGCTCTCCGAGAACGGCAAGACCCAGTTCCATCTGGCGGAAAGCGAGAAATATGCACACGTGACTTTCTTCTTCAACGGCGGAAACCAGACTCCGTTCAAGGGAGAGGAAGACGTACGCATCCCCTCACCCAAGGGAATCCCGTTTGACCAGGTGCCGGAGCTCAGCCTCCCCAAGGTAGCCGACAGGCTCTGCCAGGCAATCGACCACGGCTATGACTTCATAGTCACCAACTATGCCAACGGCGATGTCATCGGCCACACCTCAAGCGACGAGGCCAAGAAGAAGGCCACTCCCGCAGTGGACAAGTACGTGAAGCAGGCCATAGAGCATGCCACAAAGGCAGGCTACAGGGTGCTGCTGGCCGCAGACCACGGCAACATCGAGATCATGCACAAGGAAGACGGAAGCCCGCATGTGGCACACACCTGCAACCTGATAGCCTGCATCGGCGTGGGCGACGGCATGAAACTCACCCGCAAGGGCGGAAAGCTCTGCGACGTAGCCCCCACCGTCCTCAAGGCCATGGGCATAGCCAAGCCCGCAGACATGACCGGAGAAAGCTTCTTTGACTTCGACGGCACATCCAGGGTCCTGCTTCTGATCCTGGACGGCTGGGGACTGGGCGAGCACAACGCCAACAACCCCATCTACAGCGAGAGCACCCCGTACTGGGACAGCCTTCTTGCACAGCGCCCGTACGCAGAGCTTGAGGCATCCGGCCCCGCGGTCGGACTCGAGGACGGCAAGCCGGGCAACTCGGAGGCAGGTCACATCAACCTGGGCTCAGGCCGCGTAGTACTTCAGGACGATGTCCGCCTGGACAGGGCCATGAAGGACGGAAGCTTCTCGCAGAACCCGGTGTTCATCAAGACAATCGAAGACTGCAAGAAAAAAGGCTCCGCACTGCACCTCTTTGCCTTGCTTACCAAGAAGTCATCGCACGGCTCAATCGACTACCCTCTTGCAATTCTCGACATTGCAAAGAAGTACGGTCTGAAGGAAGTGTACGTGCACATCATCTTCGACGGCCGCTCCACGGATCCGGGCTCGGCACCGGCACTGCTGCGCGAGCTTGGCGAGACTCTGGAGAAGAAGGGCCTGGGCCTGATAGTCTCCGGCGTGGGCAGAGGCGTTGCGCTTGACCGCGACCAGAACTGGGCCAAGATCCAGACCACATATGATTCGCTGGTATTCGGCAAGGGCACGACTTACACCGAATAAAGCCGTAAAACAGAGCAAGAACCCCACCGTTCCGCAGAATGGTGGGGTTTTCTTTCTGTTGACCTCCACTGTCTTATATGATATCTATATACCAACGGCCCAGAACGGGTCTCATCTTTTGAGCTTCAAGGAGCTTTATGTCCAATCATGGATGATGGTAGTAAACCCCCTCTGTTATGGGTTATCCTTCTTTTGCTTGGCGCAGCATACTGCGCAATCACCGAGACAGCGCTCTCGTCAGTTTCAAGAAACAAGATAAAAGCCTCAGCGGATCACGGCAACGCACGTGCAAAGAGAGTCCTTGCCATTCTCGAGGACTTTGACAAGGCCATAACCACGCTTCTGATCTGCACCAACATATTCCATCTGGCAACGGCATCCATCGTGACAGTCTACGTCACCCGCAGATGGGGCCTGGATGCGGTCACGCTTTCTACCATCATCACCACGGTGGCGGTGTTCTTTGCCGCCGAGATGCTCCCCAAGAGCATAGGAAAGAAACAGCCGCAGAAGATCATCCTGGCCTGCGCACCGCTTCTGTCATTCCTGATGAAGGCGCTCTCCCCGATTGCACGTTTCCTGACGTGGATAGGCCGCGGCATCAGCAACAGAAGCAAGGCCGATGCCCCCGTGAGCGTCACCGAGGAAGAGCTTCACGACATCATCGACGAGATGGCCGAGGAAGGCACGCTGGACGAGAACCAGAGCGACCTCATCTCATCGGCCCTCGAGTTCGGCGACCTCACCGCAGAAAGCATCCTCACCCCCAGGGTGGACATCAGCGCAATCGACATCGATGACGATCCCTACAGGATCCTGGCTTTCATAAAGAACCAGACGCACAGCCGCATCCCGGTTTACGAGAGATCCATAGACAACATCATAGGTGTCATCCAGATAAGGAAATACCTCAAGAGCTACCTGCAGACCGGCAGGATGCCCGACATCCGCTCCACCATGGACAAGGTCTACTACGCCCACCAGAGCACGGAGATCCACGAGCTTCTGCCCGAGATGTCCAAGCGTAAGCTCAACATGGCCGTCATCACCGACAGCTACGGCGGAACGCTGGGAATCGTGACTGTGGAGGACATCCTTGAATCGCTTGTCGGCGAGATCTGGGACGAGACGGACGTGGTCCAGGAGCCCATAATAAAGATTGACGAGGACACCTACCTCTGCGAGGCCACGCAGACGCTGAACGCCGTGTTCGACTTCATCGATTTCGATGATCCCGAGGATGACGAGAAGGACGGAGCCAACCTGCAGATAGGAGAATGGGTGTACGAGCAGTTCACGTCCATCCCCAAGATGGGAGACAGCTTCGAGTACCACAACCTGAGGGTCTCGGTGGAGAACATCCAGCACAACAGGATCCTGCAGGTGCGCATACAGGTTCTTCCCAAGCCGGAAGAGGATGAAGAGGAGGACGAGAAATGACTGCAATCATACTTGTCTCCGCCGGCATCATAGTCTGCATACTCCTCTCGGCATTCTTCTCGGGCTCCGAGATGGCGTTCTCAGCCTGCAACACGGTCAGGCTCGAGAACATCAGCGAGGAAAAGAGCAAGGGCTGGAAGAACGCCCGCACCGCACTGAATGTTGCAAGGCATTTCGATGATTCGCTCAGCGCCATCCTCATAGGCAACAACCTTGTGAACATCGCGGCTTCTTCACTGGCATCTGTCCTGCTGATACTGGTCATAGGCTCCGACAGCTACACGTGGATTTCCACTATTGTGCTGACGGTTCTGGTCATTATCTTCGGCGAGACAATCCCGAAGATCTACTGCAAGAAGAACGCCACTGCCGTTGCAATGAGGTTCGCAAAACCCGTCAGCGTGCTGATTTTCATATTCAGGCCCGTGATCTGGATCATCGTAGGTCTGGTCAAGCTCCTCACCCTGGGAATCAGGAAAGAGAAGGAAGACACCGAGGAATCGGTTGAGGAGCTGCAGTCCATCATCGAGACCGCCGAGGACGAAGGCATCATAGACGAGGATGACTCCACACTCATGCAGGCGGCAATCGACTTTGCCGACATCTCGGCTTCCGAGGTCATGACGGCAAGGGTGGACGTGCACGCCATAGACATCGACGACAGTTGGACCGAAATCAGGAAGGCCATAGAGGAATCCCCCTATTCGAGGATTCCCGTCTATCAGGACAGCATAGACAACATCATAGGAATCCTGCACCTGAACACGGTACTCAAGGCCCTGACGGACTGCGAGGATAATGCGCTGTTCGAATCAGACCCCAAGGCCTGCCCCATAGACCTCAGGGCCCTGCTGATGCCGCCCTGCTTTGTCTACAAGACCATGAAGCTCCCGCAGGTGCTCAACGTTCTCAAGAACGCCAAGCAGCATCTGGCCGTTGTCACCGACGAGTACAGCGGAACGCTGGGAATTATCTCCATGGAGGATGTCCTGGAGCAGATCGTGGGCGAGATCTACGACGAGACCGATGAGGTCGACCCGGATGTGGTGAAGAAGAACGACAACGAGTTCGAGGTGGACGGCGACCTTTCAATCAGCGAGTTCGTGGAGCTTGCCGAGCTTGACGAGGACAGCTTCGAGGCCGAGAGCGAGACCGCAGGCGGCTGGGTTGTCGAAAAGCTGGGCCACTTCCCCGTTGCCGGCGAGGAGTTCGAGTCCGACGGCCTTCAGATCAAGGTGCTGTCGATGGACGGACTGCGCGTAGAGAAGCTGCTGGTCAGGATAATCAATACTGTTCCAGCCTCATGATTACGGGAAGCCTTCCCGTCTTTTCGTGCGCGCTCACAACGGCGGACACGGAGGGATCATCATAGTATAAGGAAGAAACAAGCACCGTACCCACGGATTTGTCTGCAATGACACGCTCAAGCACGGAGCAGGCCTGTGCGGCATCCGTAACGATATCGCCCTTCAGCCCGGCAACAGCCATGGCCCTCACCTGCTTCTGGCTTCCGATCACATGGTATCTCATGGAGCCGCGTACTCCTGGTATTCCGCAGTACCGTACCAGTCATCATCCCAATCCCAGTCGTCCTCGAACTCGTCGTAGCCGGAGAGCGAGAACAGGAAGTTCCAGTACTCGTCCTCGGTCATGTATTTTTCAAGCTCGAAGTACACGGAACCTGCATATGTGGAATCGTACGTCCTGACATCGTATTTCTGCGTCACGATGGTTGTGGTGTCGATTGTGGATGCATCGAAGTCCTTGTAGATTGCGACATAGCCCGCCTTCTCCACGGTGGGAACCTCGAAGAACGCACCGTACCACTGGCCGTTGATGTTGAGGTCTATCATGTACAGACCGCTCTTGAGGTCGCTCAGGATGAAGCGGCCGTCCACGTCCGTGAAGAAATAGGACGATGAGTTGATCTCGATATTGGCCACCGACACACCGTCATCGGCAAGCTTCACGTCATAGATCGGCGACGAGTACGAATCGTAGACGATATCGGGTGTCTGCTTCATCACGCCGGACACCGCAACCGAGGCCTCCAGCCTGATGCGTGCAAGGAATCCCTGACGTGCGTACGGCGTGACCTTGAACAGGAACGATCCTGCCGACGTGAACAGCGATCCGTTGGATGCGTAGACAACGATGTTGTTGGCCCTGTACATGGAGAGCCTTGTGTAAAGCACGTTGCCGAATGTCTTTCTGTTCACGCCGCTGTCCGTGGACGACGTGCTGGAAACAGAAAGCGTTGCTCCCTTGAGCGAGCTCTCCGGCGCCACGATCATGAACGGCCCGTACAGGCTGTTGGTCATGGCAAAGGCGCCGTCTGCAAAGGCGATTGCGGTATTCAGCGACACCGTTGTGGCAAAGCGCGTGTACCTGTTGCTTGCCTGCTGGCGCACCGACATGCTGTACAGATCGCCGGAGCGCGACCAGCTGGCCGACAGCGTATGGTTCTCCGGACTTGCGAAATTGATGTTGGAGATGTTCACCTGGAAGTTGTTGCGGCTGTCTCCGCTGGGTCTGTAGTACCAGCCGGCGTTGCCGGTGAAGCTCTTTCCGTTGTTCGTGGTCACGGACGCATTCAGGCTGTTCTGCCCGATGGAATACGTCAGGCTTGCCGTGGCGTAGAACACCATGTCCTGGTTTATTGATGCGTTCATGGAGAACGATCCCGACTTGCCGAAGCTGGTGCCCACCGATACCGAGGCACTGTAAGTCCACGGCTTGTCGATCTTGACCGACCGGTTTGCCGGAATCTTGTACGATGTGCTGAAGCTCAGCCCTATCCTCACGCTGGAGACGCTGAACGAATAGCCTGTATTCAGCGACAGCGTGTGGTTCTCGCGTGTCAGCGAGTATGAACCCGACAGGCTCAGCGGCTTGAGGGCCGATGCCACGAAACTCTGCGAGAAGTTGAACGATATCGAGTTGCGGCCCGCGTTCATCGTGCTCAGGCTTCCGTTCACGCTGGCTCTTGTGGTTCCGATGGATGTTGCCAGGATTCCGGAAATGCTTGCCCCGAACAGCCCTTTGTACTCGCCGTCCTTCCTGTCCTTCTCCACCACGAAAGAGAACGAGTGCGTCTGAGTGTATGCATGCGCAAGGCCGATGGTCTGGTCCCAGAAGACGCTCAGGCCGGAGAAGTCGTAGACGTTCTCCATGCGCGTCCAGCCGTCGCGCGACGAGTATGTGGGGATGGTGGGCACGATGAAGCAGTACTCAAGATCATCATCCGTACCGCGCTCGCGGTGGGTCTTTGAGATGCTGGCTCCGAAGCGCCAGACGGACTCGCCCTTGGCCATCAGCGACGTATCGAAGTTCTGGCCGAACACAAGCGTCTGGTCTTCCGACGTATCGTCTCCCATGGCAAGCGGGTGGATGGTCACGATTATTTCGTTTGCACCCTGCACGAACGCGAAGTCGGTGAGCTTGTACACGCCCAGCGTGAGGTTCTTGCTGAACACGGAGTTCCCGTTGACCATGATGTTGACGTTGGAATCCTCTGTGAGCGTGATTGTCTGCGAATACTGGTTGGGCATTGCGCTTCCGGTGCCGTAGCTGTAGCTCTTTTCCAGAATGAAGCCGAACGGAGATCCCGAGCTGAAGCCTGCGTTGCCGACGTTTCCGAACGACAGCCTCAGATTCTCGTTGGGGAAATCCAGATAGCCGGACCAGCTTCCGATTGTAGGCGTGAAGCCCACCGATTTCATGAAGCTCAACGAGATGGGCAGCGTGAACGTCATGTTCCAGAAGCTGAACGTGTTGGACAGGCTGATGGAGGCATTCAGGCCGCTGAGTATGAACTCATTGGTATACTGGGCGCTTGCGAACATGCTGATGTTGGACTCGAAGCTGAAGTGCGCCGGCTCCAGGACGATGTTTCCCACAACATCGTAGCTATGCCTGAGCAGCGAATAGGAAGAGCTGCTCATGGATATGCTCTGCACGGGAACCTGAGATGAATTGAAATAGAGATACAGAAGCAGGTTGCTGCTGTCGTACCTCACCCTCTCCGCAAGGTTCTCGAGGTATTCAAGGGAATAATAGACGGATGTGTCTGCAAAGAATTCATCGTAGTAGTCTTCCGCAAGGGTGCCGTTGAGCTCGCCCTCAAGGTCGCTTCTGCGGAAGTTGGGCTTGCCTTCTATCTGCTCGAACTCTATGGAATCATAGCGGGTGTCGTTGACATAGAGGTGCGCGTAGTATGTTCCGTCGGGAAGGACGATCTCCTCATCACTGAACACGAACTCGGACCAGTCTATGTCCTCTCCGAAGAGCGATGAGCTCCAGCTTTCCGGCTCTTCGACAAGCTCCGTGAACGTAAGCCAGTCAAGGTCGGGAGCTTCAGGAACTGCAGGAACCTCTGGTTCAGGTTCAGGCTGCGGCTCTGGTTCTGGCTCGGGTTCGGGCTGCGGCTCGGGCTCCGGTTCAGGGACAGGTATCGGCTCCGGATCGGGAGGCCCTGGAATCGGTTCCGGCTCCGGTTCCGGTTCGGCATACTCCTCTACAAGAGGGCTCAGTTCAGGCTCTTCAGCTATTTCAGGCTCCGGTTCCGGTTCTGGTTCAGGCTGGGGTTGCGGCTGCGGTTCAGGTTGAGGTTCAGGGGTGCTCTCCGCTACAGGTTCAGTTTCCTGAACATCATCGGTCTTGCCGCAGCTGCGGATCAAGAACACAGCAACAGCGGCTATGACAATGAGCGCGATGATAGAGATTATTAATCCTGTCTTTTTCCCCATGGAAACCAACCCCGCAGGTCCGGTTTATGTCTCGGAATACTCCAGTGAACCCGTATACTTTCCGCCTTCCACGAATTCAAGTCCATCGGGCCATGCAATGGTCTTTGTAACTTCCTTCCTGGCAAGGATATTGGTGGAATCGATTCCCGAGATCTGCTCGTTTCCGGAAAGGGTGACAGTATCGCCCTTGGGTCCCTTGACCGTCAGCACGGCATCGGTCAGGATCTGGTGCACGTTGCCCCTGTTGCGGATGGTGACGTCCATGACCTTGTTGCCTTCTTCATCGATACGGGCCTTGACGGCGGAGATCTCCACCCTCTTGACCTCATCCGACGGAACCACGTAAAGGCTTGTGGCGTAGACATAAAGGAAGTTGAACATGCTCTGCGACGTCTGGCTCTTTCCCTGTGAGTACGGCACCTGCTCTGCAATCAGCCTGTATGCCTTCTCCACGGTAACGGTGGACGGGCCCATGTACTTGACCCTGACCACATAGGTCGACTGCGGGTTCACGATGACCTTTGCCGGCATGATCTGGAACTGGGCCGATGCGTCCTGACGGACCTCGTTGCCCTGGGCATCCTGATCCCTCACCACAACGGAAAGGCTGATGGCAATTGCATCATCCGAGTCATTGACGATCGTATAGGTCTTCTGCGACTCCTCACCTGTCGGCTTGAACGTCTGCTCCAGCGGCGAGAACTGGAATGCACTTGCCGCACAGACAACCAGGACGAGGAAAACCACAATCAGAATATTCTTCCTAAGCATAACAACACCTTTGCGCACTGGGTTTTTGGACAGTTTATCAAATATATACCGATTTGTAAAACAAGAGATGCTTTTTCGAAGTGGGATTTGACATAAAAAGCGCACTGTGCTATCTTATCCGAGCAACTTATAGTTGACGGGCAGTGGCGCAGGGGTTTAGCGTACAAGTCTGGGGGACTTGGAGTCGCTGGTTCAAATCCAGTCTGCCCGAAAATGGGAAAGGTCAGCCACCGGCTGGCCTTTTCCGTTTTATGCAACCAAAAAGTCAGCAGAAACGGCCTGTTTTGGCCCGTTTTTTTTGACTTTTCAAAAAAAACACCCCTTATTCACCTGAAAATTTTGACTTTCCTGCTCCCTCCATCCCTGTTATCATATACACCAAAGGAGCTATGCACTGGCAAACAACATCACTTCCGCAGTTGAGATAAGATCCTTTGCAATCTTCTTTCTCGGACAGAACCTGATCTGGGGATTCATAGGATATATCTCCACATTCCTTACCG
>JAJBWA010000094.1:0-11986 GCA_031935845.1 bacterium
AGAGGCGCAGCCGCCTGGGCGTCTGGATGTGCCGCGTAAACGCATTGCCCTTCCGCAGCAGCAGGTAGACACAAGCCATCGCCGACACCGTAGCCCCCATGGTGTACAGCATCAGCAGCAGAATCATATCGGGAGTTGTTTGAGTGAACATCTGGTTTTTTGTAACATTTGGCATGGCTTTTTTGTTATGTCAGTGTCTGCAGCAATGCAGCCTTCCACATATAGTCTGACTGCCGGTAACGGCATATAGGAGAAAGAGAAAATGAAAAAATTTGCCATCACATTGCTCATCGCCCTGATGATCCCCGCCTGCATCTTCGCAGGAAGAGGCCTGTTCGACCTCACGCTCGGAGTCACGGCATCAACTTCCTATGACATCGAGAAGATCAAGGAAGAGGGACTGAAGGACTTCGACATCAAGGAACTGAGATTCGGTGCCGATGCAGAGGTCAAGCTTGCATTCGTCGCAGTTGACGGAAAGCTTTTCTATGATCAGGCCAACAAGGGAATTTCAGGACTTGTTTCAGCCAACATCGCAGCCGACATCTTCTTTGTCAGAGTCAAGGCCGGTCTGGGATACCAGTACATCTACAACTTCGACAGCAAGACATTCTACTTCGGCAATGCCCTCGACATGGGTTATGCAACCGATATCAAGGATTTCAAGAAAGCCAACTTCGACGTCAACGCCGGTGTCGACTTCCTGATCGGACCCATCACCGTCGGTGCATATGCAACACTGCCTACCAAGACATCAATCGAGAACAAGCAGTGGGGCGAGCTGTTCAAGGCTCTCGGAGAGAACTGGAAGTATGCAAAGATCGGCCTTACAGTCGGTTTCGCACTTCTGTAATCCCGTCTTTACCGAAACATCCAACGCTGCACGGAACCCCCGTGCAGCGTCGGCTTGTGTGATACGGAAATGAAACGCATAGTAATCCTGATTGCTGTTCTTACAATTCTCGTTTTCCCTGCAGCCGCACTGAAATCCTCTCTGGAAGTCGGTGTGAACCTCAGCTACAACGCCGCAGAAGATGTGGTTGCGGAAAGCGTGAATTCAGGAATGCCGCTTCTGGACAGGATTGCAGTCGGTCTCGAGATGAGGGCAAACATAAGCAACTTCCAGATTTCCCTCACGGGAGACATCTCGATAATCGACACGCAGAGCATATTGTTTGCAGGTGTCTTCACCGCCGGATTCTCCGTGGATATGTTCAAGTACTTCAAGCTCGGCATAACCACAGGACCCAAGGTGTCGTACCTCTACAGCGATTCAGCCAAATCCGTTTCCGGAGAGGGAATCAACAACGGAGAATCATTCTTTGATGCCCTGTACAAGGGCTATTTCCATCACAGGATAATGCTGGACGTCCTTGCCGGACCGGTCATGTCCGTCGGAGCCGCATACACGGTTCCGTCCACTTTCAGCCTGGCCGATGCCAAGTTCGGCAACCTGATACCGAAGCGTGAGGACCTCAAGGAAGGTCAGATAGCTGTCTGCATCACGATGAGGGTATTCTGAGGAGGAGCATATGGGAAAGGGAACACGCAAGCTCACGGGTTTTCTCTGGGCAATGATAATCGCGGTGATAAGCTTCTTCGTGATATTCATCTTCTTTCCGGATGTCTCGCATAAGTTCTTCGGTACCGCAATCCGTGATCCCAAGAAGATAGGCCAGACCGTGGAGGCGGGTCTGGAGACTGCCGCAGAGGCCATTTCAGATGCTGCCGTCACCGTCGTAAAGGAGGCTCCGGGAGTCATTTCCGAACTCGCCGAAGGGGCTTCCGATGCCGTTGCCGGAGTTGTGAAATAGATATCCACGCTGTATAATGACAGCTGATGTCGGATTCAAGCAGCACAAGGAAAAGAGTATTCATAATTGACGGGTACGGTCAGATCTACCGTTCCTATTTCGCGTTCATGAACAATCCCCTCAAGGACAAGGACGGCAACAACGTCTCGGCCGTCTACGGGTTCTTCAACACCATGATGAGCCTGCTGCGCCAGTATTCGCCGCAGTACCTTGTGGTGGCAATGGATTCCAAAGGCAAGACCTTCCGCCATGAGCTTTATGACCAGTACAAGGCCAACAGGGACAAGACGCCCGATGATCTCCATGCCCAGGTTCCCGTCATAGACCGGTTCCTGGACAGCATGCACATACCGCATTTCGAGCGTGTGGGGATGGAAGCCGACGACATAATCGCCACGATTTCCAGAAAAGCCGCCGCCGAGGGAATCCAGACAGTCATGGTCACCGGAGACAAGGACCTGCTGCAGCTGGTGAACGATGACGTGCTTGCACTCAGGCCTCCGCGCAAGGGAGAAAAGGAATACCGCCTCTGCGGATCCGATGAGGTAAAGGAGATATTCGGCATTGCACCGGACCAGATCATCGACTACCTGACGATTCTGGGCGATTCCTCGGACAATGTCCCGGGAATCAGCGGAATAGGTGAAAAAGGTGCCGTCAAGCTGCTTCTGGAGCATGGGAACCTGGACAATGTCTATAAGGCCATCTCTGACCTGCCCAAGGGAACGGCGGCAAAACTCGAGGCTGCAAGGGACCACATAGAGCTTTCCAGAACTCTGGTCACGCTCAAGGACGATGTCTTTGACGACAGCGAGATAGACTTCAGCCGGTTCAGCACTTCCGGAATCGACTGGAAGGAAGGCGTCAGGCTCTTCAGGGAGATGGGCTCGGAGACACTGGCCAAGGCGGCACAGAAGCTTGTTTCCGCAGAAATGTTCGAGCTTGAACCGGACGGATCTTCAGAAGCGGAGCCTGAGCCGGCATCCGAAGCAGATGTCGAGAATGTCGTTATCGACGGCACCGGGCTTGAAGCGTTGCTGAAGGCTCTTCCCGACGGTGCTTCCCTTGCCCTGGAACTGGATCCGGATGTCCCCGGAAGCCTGTTCCTTGCCACGGATTCCGCCAGACGCATCAGGGCTGATCTTTCCGCAGACACATGCAGGATCCTCTCGGAGAACATCGGCCGTCTGCACGTGATCGGACAGGACCTCAAGGCAGTGATGAAGGACCTGATCCATGCCGGAGTGACGGAAATCCGTCCGTGGGCAGATACCATGATAGCTTCGTGGATGCTGAACTCTGCTCTCACCAGGTTCGACAGGGAGGACTGCTGCCGTAGCCTTGCACTCATGGAGGATCTTGAGAAAAAGCTCTCGGAAGCCGGGCTTTCGGAGCTGTTCCATGACATGGAGATGCCTCTGATGGAAGTCCTGTGCAGGATGGAGCTCAACGGCATCCTGCTGGACGTTCCCAGGCTCCGGGCTTTCGGAGATGATATGGCGGCGGAGATAGACAAGGTCCAGCAGGACATATGGACCCTGTGCGGAAAGGAATTCAACCTCAATTCCACAAGGCAGCTCCAGGAAGTGCTGTTCGTGGACAGGAACCTGCCTACAGGCAAGAAGACCAAATCCGGATTCTCCACGGACTCGGACGTACTCGAGGAACTGTCATACACCACCGAGGATCCCGTTCCCGCGCTGCTTCTGAGATACAGGGCACTGACCAAGCTTCAGGGTACGTACGTACAGGCCCTGCCCGAGATGACCGGCAGGGAAGACGGAAGGATACACACCACGTTCCTCCAGACCGGTACGTCCACGGGAAGACTTTCAAGCAAGAATCCCAACCTGCAGAACATACCCGTCAGGACAACCGAAGGCCGGCGCATCAGGGATGCGTTCGTTCCCGCTCCGGGATGCCTTCTGATGTCGGCGGACTATTCGCAGATAGAGCTTGTGGTCCTGTCTCATGTCACGGGAGACGTCAACCTCCGCAATGCGTTCCTGAGCGGAAGCGATGTCCACCGTGAGACGGCTGCAAAGATATTCGGTGTCTTCCCGGAGATGGTGACGCCGGATCAGCGCCGCACGGCAAAAACGATCAATTTCGGGATCCTGTACGGAATGTCGGCCTTCAGGCTGTCCAACGACCTGAAGATTCCCATCAAGGATGCAAGGAAGTTCATCGAGACCTATTTCGAACAGTACCCGCAGATCAGTTCATTCATCGAGGAAACCAAGAAGAAGGCAAGGGAAGAGGGATTCGTCAGGACCGCAATGGGTCACATCCGCTACATTCCCGAGATCCGGAGTTCCAACAAGGCAGTCATGGCCGCAGCCGAGCGTATGGCCGTGAATACCGTAATCCAGGGTACGGCCGCCGAGATAATGAAGAAGGCCATGCTCTCCATCGACAGGGAGATGAGGGCTGCCGGTCTCAGGGCAAGGATCCTGCTTCAGGTCCACGACGAACTGATCTTCGAGGTGCCGGAGGATGAGGTGGAGAGGCTCACCGCACTTGTGAAGAGCTGCATGGAGGGCGCGTACACCCTGAGCGTTCCCCTCAGGGTGGAGATCGAAACCGGAAAGAGCTGGGGAGAGATGCACTGATGGTCATAGGTCTTACCGGCAAGAGCTGCAGCGGAAAGAACGAGGTGGGACTCATACTCGGGAAACAGGGTCTCAAGGTGTGGGACCTTGACTCCATGGCCCATGACGGGCTTCTGGCCAATCTGGATGCCGTGACCGCCGCATTCGGACCGGAGGTCGTTTCATATGACAACGGACTTCCCGTGGTTTCACGCAAGGCGATAGGCAAGGTGGTGTTCTCGGATCCTGCCAAGCGGAAGGAGCTGGAGGACATTCTCTATCCCTGGCTCGAGAAACGGATCAGGTCATGGAAGGACAGCAATCCCGACGGAGTGCTGGTGATAAACGGGGCGTTGCTCTACAGGGCAGGATTCACCGGGCTCTGCGATGCTGTGATATTCGTGGATGCGCCGTACGCCGTGCGCCTTTCCAGGGCAATGAGCAGGGACGGTATCTCCGAGGAGGCCTTCCGCCTGCGTGAGGATTCCCAGCATGACGTGGACTACAGGGATGTAGACTACGGTGTGCCTGTCAGCGTGGTGGTGAACGACGGGTTAAATTTTGCCGAACTTCATCGACAAGTGACAGATATATGTGATAGACTTGGTATATTGAGAATGTCATAGGGGTTATTTCCATGAAGAAGACCAAATTAGTTTTGCTGACCGTACTCATCGTTCTCGTATTCTACTGCGGTGTGGTCATTTTCGTGACCAAGCCCAGCACCTTCGCATATGAAGCTCTCTTCAAGGGCGTTAATTCTTCAGTTTCAGTTCCTTCTTCGGAAAAGGCTGCCGCAGATGCCGCCGCCGAGAGGGCCGCACTCATGGCCGAGGTGGAGAACATTGCTTCCAAGTATGCCGAAAAGGCTGTCTCCCAGGCTGTCGAGCAGGCTGCCAGGAATGCCGATGCTGCAATCGTAGAGGCCGTCGGAAACATCAATACCGATGCCGGTTCCGTGGACGTAAGCGCCTTGGTGACCATGGCCGTCAGAAACGCCATGGCATCAGCCAGGGATGAGATCATCGAGGCTGCCGCAGCCAAGGCCGTTGCCGACATCCGCGCGGGTGAAGCAGCATTCTCCCAGGAAATCTCACAGAAGGTCATGGCAAATATCCTCGCTCATGAGGAGGAGGTCGTCAGCCGCGTGACGGACGAGGTGATCGAAAGAATCAGCACCGGTCTGCAGACAGCCGTTGAAGAGACACTGGCAGCTATGCCTGATGAGGATTACGAGAAGATCAGAAAGGAAGTAAGGCATGAGGAGATTTCCAAGCTCCTCAATCAGCTTCACGACTGAGGATCGGTTATAACTCTTGTTTCGCCGTCAGGGGTCCTGAATGTCCAGGACCCTTTTTTTGTGTCCCGGGAGACCAGGTAACTGCCGCAGAGCGGGATCTTGCCGCCTCCGTCGGGCAGGTCGGCGGTGTAGTTTGGCATGGCAAGGCCTGAGAGGCGTCTTCTGAGCTCGCTCTCTATCTCCATGCCTCTGGCAAGCGGAACCCTGAATGCTGCAGTGCCGCTGACCATGTCTCCCTGGAACAGGTAGTAGGGCTTGATCCTGTTGAAGAGCAGACTGTTGCACAGCTCTTCCAGAACATCTGCGCTGTCGTTGATGCCCCTGAGGAGCACCGTCTGGTTCATGGCCGGTATTCCGGCATCCACGAACAGCGATACGGCCCTGATGCTCTCAGGAGTCAGCTCCCTGGGATGGTTGAACTGGGTCATCAGATAGAACGGGGCGCTGCCGTGGCTTCTGAACATGTCCACAAGGTCCTTTGTTATCCTCTCCGGCTGTGAGACCGGATACCTTGTGCAGATCCTTATTATCAGATTGGGACTGGCCTTCCTGAACGTGCCCACCATGTGGTCCAGCCGGGAGTCGGACAGGGTGAGCGGATCTCCTCCGGTCAGGAGCATCTCCCTGATCTGCGGGTTGGCCTCGAGATACGATGCTGCAGAGAGGATGTCTTCCTCTGTGGCCGGGCCCGTCATGTTGCCGGTGAAACGGCGCCTGAAGCAGTGCCTGCAGTACATGGGGCAGATGTCGGTGGCAAGGAACGCCACGCGGTTTGCGTATCTGTGCACAAGCCTCTCTCCGTGGCTGTGACCGACTTCCTCCAGAGGATCGGAGGATTCGCCTTCATCCACAGTGTTCTCGCTGCATGTGGGAACAACCTGACGCCTGAGGGGATCGTCCGGATCGTCCGGGTCGATCAGGTTCAGGTAGTGGTCCGTGATGCGCAGGGGCACGCTGAGAGGACCTTCCTTCCAGGAAAGCTCCTGCGCTGTGAGTCTGATGTGCTTCTGCAGTTCTTCAAGGCTTGTTATGCTCATGTTCAAAAAATAAGGCTGTCGCGGAAGCAACAGCCTTTTCACGGTTTCGGCGTTTCTCAGCCGTTGACTCTCTCAAGGTACTCCTTGGTTTCGGTGTTGACCCTGATCTTCTCACCCTGCTTGATGAAGATGGGAACCCTTACCCTGAGTCCGGTCTCTGTCGTGACGAACTTTGTTGCACCCTGGACTGTATCGCCCTTGATGGCTTCCTCGGCCTCTGCAACGAGGTAGACGACCTTTGACGGAATCTGGATGTCAAGGATCTCGTCGTTGTAGACGGTGCATCTGTACGTCTCTCCGTCCTTCATGAGAAGCTCATAGCCCTCGAAGTTGGCCATGGGGACCTCGATCTGGTCATAAGTGTCGACGTTCATCATGTGGAAGTTCTCGCCGTCGTTGTACATGTACTGATAGTCCATCATCTCGACGTTGATGTCTTCTACGCTGTCCTGGCTCTTGATTGTCTCCTGGAGGACCTGTCCGGTCGAGGGGCTCTTGAGCTTGAGCCTGACGAATGCGGAACCCTTTCCGGGGTTGACGAACTCACGTTCAACGCAGATGAACGGCTGACCTTTGATCAGAAGTGCTGTACCTTTGTCGATCTGTCCAGCTTTAATCATAATGAATCACCTCTTATTCAATTCACAGTATTCAGATATTATAGCGGTGGCTATATTACCATTATTGCGTGTCTTTGTTCAAGATATCGGCTCACAGCATGCGGGAGAAGGGGAACAGCAGGACATCGTCTATGTCGCGGGCACCTGTTTCCGCCATAAGCAGCCGGTCGAGCCCGATGGCTACGCCCGAGCACTTGGGAAGCTTTCCCAGAACCTCGCAGAAGGAATCGTCGACATCCGGGATTGTCTTGCCGTTGTCACGCCTGAGTTCCAGGAGCTTCTGGTACTCGCGACGGTAATAGTCGGCGGCAATTTCCGGATCGGTCTCCTCCAGATAGCAGTTGGCCACCTCGATTCCGTTGATGTACAGTTCCCAGCGGCGCCTGTAGTTTCCCTGCGCCTTTGCCAGGCACTCGATCTGCCTGGGGTAGTCGGTCAGGCACACGGGGTGGTCCTTGGAGATTGCCGTTTCAACGAAATTGATGAAGATGCGGTTGAAGGTATCGTCCCACGGCTCCGGACCCGGGATGGGAAGGCCGAGTCTGTCAGCAGCTGCCCTGAGATCCCTGGGATTCTGCAGTGTATCCAGATCGATTCCGGCGTATTTCTCCACCGCATCATGTACCGTCATGATCTCGAAATCCGCGGTTACGCTTTCCGGGCAGCCTTCCAGTGCGGTCGCGCGGATCATGTCCTGCGTCAGGCCTATGGAGTCCTTCTCGTCATAGCCCACGGTGTAGTACTCCAGCATGGTGAACTCGGGGTTGTGGACAGTGCCCAGCTGCTCGCAGTTGCGGAAGCACTTGGAGATTTCGAAAACAGAACCGCTTCCGTCGGCCAGAAGCTTCTTGATGAAGATTTCCGGTGACGGGATCATGTACATCTCGCGGCTGGATGCGAATTCATTGACGAACCATGTGCCGAAATTGTCTATGGTGGCTTCCGGAATCAGGTCCGGAGAGAGCGTGGGAGTCTCGACCTCCAGGTAGTTCCTGTCGGTGAAGTAGGCTCTTATGTCGGAATACAGGCGGCTTCTGGCCTGTGCTGCCTTTATGTTCATGGCTACATGATAGCGTCTGTCTCCAAAGTTGAAAAGCACGGTGCTTCAATGTATAATTCCCAGCATGAATTCCTACAACACCACAGATGCCATCTACGCACTTGCCACGGCATGGGCAAAAAGCGCCATAGCGGTCGTCCGCATAAGCGGGGAAGGCTGCGTGGAGATGCTTTCCAAGGCAGTGAGGAGCCGTAAGGACATCCGGAAGCTGGAAGGCGGCAGGATACTGTACTGCACGCTGGTGGATCCTGCCGACGGACGTGAGGTGGACGATGTGGTTGTTACCGTGTACCGGGACGGTCACGGATACACGGGTGAGGAGGCTGCAGAGATCTCCTGCCACGGCGGACTTCAGGTGGTGAAATCGGTTCTTGAGCTCATGGCATCCCTTGGGTTCAGGCAGGCTCTTCCCGGTGAATTCACGCTCAGGGCATTCCTGCACGGCAAGATGGACCTCACGCGGGCCGAGGCCGTGAACGAGCTGATAAACGCACAGGGCAGAGTCGGGAAGACAATGGCCCTCAACAGGCTCAATGGTGCGCTTTTCAAGCGTATCAGCGAAATCAAGACCATCATTGTCGATATCATGAGCATAGTGGAGGTCCAGCTGGACTACTCGGACGACGAGATCGGAGAGGACCTCACGTTCCCGTCGGCAAAGCTGGATTCAGCCATAAGGGCACTGCGCTCCATAGCCGATTCCTTCGGCACCGGACGACTTTATTCCCAAGGTGCACGCATAGTCCTTGCAGGGCCGTCCAACGCCGGAAAGAGCTCCCTGTTCAACTACTTCCTCAAGGAAGACCGCTCCATAGTCAGCGGCACAAAGGGAACCACCAGGGACTACATCGAGGCAATGTGCGAAATCAGGGGCATTCCCGTGAGGCTCTACGATACGGCGGGCTTCAGGGATCTTTCCGAGAGCGAGATAGAGGAAGAGGGAATCCGCAGGTCCCGCAGCCTTCTGGATGCGGCGGACCTGATAGTCTACCTTGCGGATTCCACGGACATGACTGAGATAGATGAGTCCGTTGTCTCCGATCCCAGATGCATTGCCGTCCTGAACAAGGCCGATCTGGCCGATGTCCGCAAGGACGGATTCCTGAATCTCTCAGTGGTTACGGGAGAGGGCTTCGACATGCTGTGCGACATGATTGCCGGAAGGCTTACGGCCGATGTCAATGCATCTGATGACAGCGCCCTGGTGATCGAGAGCGGCAGGCAGAAGGAGAACATCCTCAGGGCCGTGCAGTCGCTTGAGGCTGCAAAAGCGGCAGTGAAGGAGAACCTTCCTCTGGATCTGGTCTCCATGGATATCCAGGAGGCGCTTGAGGCGTTGGGCGAACTCACCGGAGAGGTGACCACGGACGATATCCTTGACCGGATATTCGGCTCATTCTGTGTAGGTAAGTGACGGGTAGGTGATATGGACTACGATGTGATAGTGATAGGTGGAGGACATGCAGGAATAGAGGCCTGCCTTGCAAGCGCAAGAATCGGCTTCAGGACGCTTCTGATCACCCAGAGCCTTGACGCCATAGGACGTCTTTCGTGCAATCCGGCAGTGGGCGGACTTGCCAAGGGAAACCTCGTCAGGGAGACCGATGCGCTGGGCGGACAGATGGGACTTCTGATAGACGCCACCATGATCCAGTTCCGCATCCTCAACAGGCGCAGGGGACCTGCCGTACAGGCTCCGCGTGCCCAGGCCGACAAGTTCTCCTATTCACGCCTTGCAAAGGAGACCCTGGAGAAGCAGTCCAACCTGGAGCTCTTCATGGATACCGTCGTGGATATCCTCACGGATTCCAGCGGACACAGGGCCTGCGGAGTCCTGACACGGAGGGGAATTACCTTTACATCCAAGGCCGTTGTGCTGACTACAGGCACCTTCATGGAGGGCAGGATATTCATCGGCGAGTATGACACAAGCGCCGGAAGACTCGGTGAGGAGGCTGCAGTCGGGCTCGGAACCGCGCTGAGGCTCAAGGGCTTCAACGTAGGAAGGCTCAAGACCGGTACCCCCGCACGCGTCAGGATGTCCAGCCTGCACACAGACCGCATGGAAAGGCAGGACGGGGATCCGGAGATCGTGCCTTTCAGCTTCATGAACGAGAAGATCGACCGTCCCATGGTGCCGTGCTGGATCACGTACACCAACGAGACGACACATGAGATAATCCGGTCCAACATGCACAGGTCCCCGCTTTACGGCGGTAAGATCGTCGGAAAGGGGCCGCGCTACTGCCCGTCCATAGAGGACAAGGTGGTCAGGTTCCCCGAGAGGGACCGCCATCAGGTATTCGTCGAGCCAGAGGGAATCGGCACGGAGGAGATGTATCTGAACGGGCTTTCCACATCACTTCCGGAGGACGTGCAGCAGGACTTCATCCATTCCATCGTGGGACTTGAGGATGCACAGGTGATGCGCCCGGCATATGCCGTGGAGTACGATTACCTGGATCCCATCCAGCTCAAGCCCTCGCTCGAGTCCAAGGTGCTCGAGAACCTGTTCGTGGCCGGCCAGACCAACGGAACCAGCGGCTACGAGGAAGCGGCATGCCAGGGTCTGATGGCGGGAATCAACGCCGCCCAGAAGCTCAAGGGCGACCAGCCGCTGGTGCTCAAGAGGACTGAGGCCTACATCGGAGTTCTCATAGACGATCTGGTGACCATGGGCACCAAGGAGCCGTACAGGATGTTCACCAGCCGAGCCGAGTACAGGCTGAACCTGCGTCACGACACGGCCGACGAACGTCTGACCAGAACGGGATATTCGATAGGTCTTGCCACCGGGGACAGGCTTGAGGCGCTTGAGAAGAAGACACGGGACATCGAGAGCCTGCAGGAGCTTCTGCATCACAGGGGCTATCAGGGCAAGAATGCCCTTGACGCCCTCAAGAGACCCGAGGTCACCATGGACGAGCTTGCCGCAGAGATTCCGGAGATCAACGTCTATCCCAAGGGCTCACGCCTCCAGCTGGAACTGAAGGTCAAGTATGAAGGCTACATCAGCCGTCAGGACAAGGCCGTGGACAGGTTCTCCAAGCTTGAGGGAATCAGGATTCCGGAGGATTTCGACTACGACAAGGTTGAAGGCATCAGCACCGAATCCCGCGAGAAGCTCAAGCAGGTACGCCCGGACTCCATCGGGCAGGCATCCAGGATCAGCGGAGTCAGGACCAGCGACATCACCGTGCTTCTGGTGTATCTGAGGAAATAGGGGAAGCATATGGATGGAGCGCTTGTAAAGCTTCTTGAGGACGGAATTGCACGGATAGACGGGAACCTGCTTTCCGGGAAGGTTCCCGGACGCCTTGCACGTCTTTACGACGAGATCAGCCTCTTCAATCCGCAGTACGGACTGGTCAATGCCTCGGGCGAGGAGCTCGTGGTGCGCCACATACTGGACTGTCTTGCTCCGGTGTCCCTCTTCAGGGAATCCGACCGCCCGGGACTGCACATGGCGGATCTGGGATCGGGCTCGGGTCTGCCGGGCCTTGTGCTTGCCAGCGTGTTCGACGGCTGGAACATCACGCTGGTGGAGAGGATGGGAAGAAGGGC
>JAJBWA010000095.1:0-4167 GCA_031935845.1 bacterium
GCAACAGGCGGCAGTTTCAAGCAGTGCAACAGCATGGACGAGGCCTTCAAGGATGCCGACATCGTCTACCCCAAGAGCTGGGCTCCGTTCGCCGCAATGGAAGAGCGCACAAAGCTGTACCAGAAGGGCGACAAGGCCGGTATCGATGCCCTGGAGAAGAAGCTCCTGGCCCAGAACGCCGAGCACAAGGACTGGACATGCTCCGAAGAGAAGATGAAGCTCACCAAGGGCGGCAAGGCCCTGTACCTGCACTGCCTGCCGGCAGACATCTCAGGTCTTTCATGCAAGGAAGGCGAGGTCGACAACTCGGTCTTCGACCGCTACCTTGATCCGCTGTACAAGCAGGCTTCCTACAAGCCGTACGTGATTGCAGCCATGATCTTCATGTCAAAGGTCAAGGATCCTGTGAAGACCCTTATGGCTCTTGATGCTTCGGACAAGCTGAGAAAGCTGTATTGAGTTTGATTTATGACTAACTGGCTCCCACATTGTGTGGGAGCTTTTTTTTACATGAAAACATGGTGCTGTGTTAAGTAGTTTTCATGTAAAAACATGAGATGAAGGGGTTTTGTTAAGTAGTTTTCATGTAAACACACAAAAAACCTGAAAAAAGAATCTGATAAACTCAAATATTTTCCGCAGTTTTTTCGTATAGGGCTTCAAAAGGGTCGCGGAGAGGCACCCTTGAAGGAGTCTATATGAAGAAATTGAAAGGAAGCAGAATTGCTTTTGCTGTTCTGGTCGTTCTGGCCGTGGTGCTGTTCATGCTGCTGGTCATGTCGTGTGAAGATGGAAATGCACCTGGAGCCACCATGCTCGAGCTGAAGCTTGAGGAGGATGTGGGCCGTACGATCATGCCGTCTGCTACGCTGATGGATGCGTCCAAGTATTCGGTATCAGGCAAAGGCCCTGGCGGAGCTGTTTTCGGACCAGTCATGAGCACGGAGAATACCATGAGCATACGCAACATCAGCACAGGCAGCTGGGAGCTGACGGCAAAAGCGCTGAACATCCAGAACAACGAGATCGCATCAGGGACGGCAACCGTGGACATCACGCGAGGGGAGAACAAGGCAACAGTGGTGCTGGACAGGATGAGCGGGAGCGGATCGCTGCAGCTTAATTTTACGTGGGACAGGGAGATATGTTCGGAGCAGACCATGCAGATACTCATCTCCATTGAGGATGATGACGGAGAAATAAAGATGCTCAGCCGCACCGTAAATGTGGCCGACTGCGGTGCGTATTATGTCATCAATCTGGATGCCGGAAGCTACGTGCTCTCCGTGAAAGTGCTGGATTCCACAGGCTTTGTGGGCGTGGGCGCGACGGATGCCGTGAGGATATTGGACAACACACGTACTGAGGGCGATGTCGAGCTCTGCAGCGGGACTAAGCCTGATGACAAGCCGGATAATCCCGATAATCCTGACAAGCCTGCAGAGGACGGGAAGACACAGATAAAGATCCGCAATGACGTCAGCAATCCCATGGCATTCTATATCGATTACTCGCCCAAGAATGCTTCAAAGGGTAGTTCCATCACGCTGACTGCATGCTGTGATGATCTGCCGGCGGGAGTGAACGCCGCCGACCTGAGCTACCAGTGGTACATAAACGGCGAGCTTTACAGGAACGCTTCCGGCAGGACGCTGACGGTCACGGCCGCCTCAGGCCTGACGCGCTACGATGTCATCGTCCGCAGCCCCGTGGAGGGCTCCCTCTGCGGCGCCTCGCTGCTTCTCAGCATCCCGTACTGAATTTACCCAGAATTGCCTGGCATCTTGATTCCTGGTCCTGGACTGTGATGCCTAGTTCTGTGCTGAAACGTTCATATCGGGCCCTGAGAATGCGTGAGTATGCCTCGGGGTCCGGGCCCTCGTAATCCGTCTCCGGGACGGTGCAGGGGTTTGCCTTCACGATATCGCTGATGCTACCTGAAAAGCGTGCTCCTATGGAGATGATTACTCCCATGGAGTGCAGGCGGGCGGCGGTCTCCGGGGAGCCTGTGAAGCCGTGCCAGAGGACGGAGAAGGGGCGGTATGAGAATTCGGAGAGGATTTCAAGCATCAGGCCGGTGGCATGGACGCAGTGGAGGCTGACGCAGCGTCCGTGTGCAAAGGCAAAAGATAGTTCCTGCCTCAGTACGTCTGCCTGTTTCTGCATGGATATGGTCTGTGCAAACCGCTTGTCCAGGCCGATTTCTCCCATGTGGATGCTGCTGTCGGAAAGCAGAAGGTCTGTAAGCTCTTGCTGTTTATCAGATGTCCACCTGTCCGGAAGCAGGCCTTCAAAACGCATCAGGCAGGCTGACGGAGCCACGGCAGAAGGTGAGGCCGTGCAGACCATAGCGGAGGGGCTGGGGAAGTGGCTGTGGAAATCGATCAGCATGGTTTGAGCGTAGCACATTATCTGCCGGCCAGCCAGCTGTAACTGCGGCAGCAGCAGAAATCCGGTGGAAAAACATCGGTTTAACTGATAGAATCAACAGAAGGTAAACATGAGACGTACAAAGCCCATACTGATATTCCTATTGCTTCTCGTCTGCTGCGGTACGGCGTTTGCATCCTTCGGAATGCGGCCGTACGTGTCCGCATGGTTCGGAGCCTCACTATGTCACGGAACTGCAGAATACATGCAGAAATACCCGGGTGATGACTCTGTGGAGACACCGTTCTTCAGGACATCGTATGATTTCGGCTTCGACGCACAGATACTGGAAGCCGTGATTTCAGTGGGAAAGGAAGGTGCAGTGACCTTCGGCGCGGGGGCAAGCTACCTCAACGTCAGCCAGTCGCTGGCGTACGGGCGAAGCATCCTCAAGCCGTATTCCGGCTTCGGATTCTCGGCCGACGTGGGCTACAGGTTCAACAGCAGATTTGACATCGGCCTGAAGTACCGCTATCTGTTCTGCTCGTACACCGGCACGTTCGCCAACTTCATCGTGCAGGATTTCGAGATTGCGCCGAGCTATGCCGTGGTGACCCCGTCGGCTCTGGACATCTGCGTGAGCCTGCCGCTGACGCTTTCGTACAAGGCCGATGCCGTAAGCTTCAGGGCCGGCATCAGCGTGCTGATAGCCTTTGATTCCAGAAGGGCAGGCAAGGGAGGAAACAGATGAAACGCATCGTCCTCATCCTTCTTGCCGCCGTCCTCATCTGCCTCTGCTCCTGCGAGCTTTCCGTCAAGGCCCCGGAGCCTGGAAAGATGCACATCCTTGTCTACGGAAACGACTACACCTACGGAAGCCGCGTCTACTATGAGGACGGAACATACGCCGGAAAGGCCGGAGTCCTCAAGGGTACCGTAAATGATGCCTACCAGGTGGGTATGGCCCTGTGCACGCTTGCAGGGAAGGCCGGCTACGACTACGACGGAATCTTCATGCTCGGTATGGAGAGCAGGAGCGTCACGGATCCGAACGTGACGGTTGACAACAACGTCTCCAAATCGAGGCTCATCGGCATCATGGAAGCCATGGCCGCCGATTATTCCGATTCAGACATAACCATCATCTACTACAGCGGACACGGCCTGGGCGATACCAAGGAGCTTGCCTACGGCTCGGATCCCTCGGAGCAGAGCTATCTGGCTCTGAGGCGGGATACCGACTTACATTCCAGCATCCTGTACCCCATTTCCTACTTCCTGGCCAGGGTGGATGCCATCCCCGGCATCAAGGTCATCCTGGGCGATTTCTGCCACTCGGGCGCCATGGTCAGGCAGGGCAATGTGTCGGTCACTTCCGGCGAGTACCTGGGAATCGATGCCCCGTCGCTGCTTGCAAATTACTCAAGCGACATAAAGGAAAGCCCGTCAGTCTTCTGCCTTTCCGCCGCACGCTACAACGAGCGCTCCTGGGAGCCGGGCGACGGCAGCCACGGCTACTTCACCAATGCTCTTCTTGCGGCCTTGGGATGGGACGAGGAAAACGGGAGGCTCACAACGCCTGCGGCCCTGGACGGCAACCGGCTCACGCTGTTCAACATCGCCCGCTATGTGACGGACAATGACGGCACGGCCAAGCAGACGCCCATGACCAGTGGCGGAAGCAACGACATTATCCTTTTCTCATTCTGATTTCTGTGTTTTAATTAATTAGTCACACGTATATATGGAGGTCCGCCATGGGAGTCGGAAAAGTCATCAAGGGTGTGGGACAAAGCA
>JAJBWA010000096.1:0-11335 GCA_031935845.1 bacterium
GATCCAACAGGATCCTTCCCTCGGACTCATCAAACAAAGTCTTGCAGATTGTATACGGATAGCACTCGTTACCCTTCAACTTTCGACGACTTCCTTCTTTTTAATTCTTTGTGGTTAAAGAAATTATATCAGAAATCAGTATCGCAATCAACCTTTTTTTGTTTATTTTGCTTTGATATAAGGATTTAGATATGAAAAAAGGACCATCGCTATTTTGCGACAGTCCCTTGTCATCTCTTGCGATATCTCTATCAGAGAATATCTGATGTCTTCTTGAGGACTCCAAGGTAGACGAAATAGGCGATGATTGAGAGGACGATGGTCACAAGTCCGATAATGCCGGCGACAATCTCTCCAGCCTTCTTTGTGAGGATTGTTCCAAAAGCTCCAACCAGAACGGTAATTACCCAGACGACGAGGACGAGGTTGAGAGCCTTTTTGCCCTTGTCTGCAACTTCCTGATTGCCCTTCTTAAGAGCGAGGCTGATACAACCGCTGATGACATAGTAGGTGACGAACAGCTCTGAAATGTCGTTTGCTGTGGCGAAAGCCTTTGACAGAGATGGATCCTTTGACTGAAGGGCGGTGGAGACGATGCTTACGACTATTCCGAAGATCAGCATAATCTGTGCATTCTTGAAGGACTTGTCATCCTTTGAAGCCTTGATGATTCCAAACAGATTCAAAAAGAATGCGATGATGGCGAGGACTGCGGCGACAATCAGTGAGAGCAAAGAAACGACGTCAGCGGTGTTTACATTCTTTCCGTCCTTTGCGGCAATTCCCAGAACAAGCAGCACAACTCCAGAAATGATGGCGATGACTGCAGCGATGATTGTAAGGACTTCAGCCTTATAAATCTTCTTAATCCCAATTTTAGCGTTTTCAAACATACTGTTTCTCTCCTCGAGGACAAGCAATGCCTCAAGAAAGATACTATTGATAATAGTAGACATTGTAAACAGGTACAGGTTCTTGATACTTCGTTTTTCCATTGACGGTAAGGACTTTACATAATTTCAATTATTTGTGTTAGAGTCAGTTGATTTTTTTCCAATGGGGGATCAACGGGACAAATCTGCGGTATTTTTCCATTAAATTATCCTTATTTGAATTAAGACTATATGGTTTTTAGAAGTCAAGTTGGATAAATCAATTCTGTCAGCAAGCATATTTCGTGGATTCCTTTTGGATGAAGATTTCCAAAGGATTTATGGAATACGTGGAAAACATATGGCTTTTATATACCAAAAAATACAAAATAACACTAAATGTAGTGTATATTAACATTTACTCACGGAGTGGGAATGATTGCATATCAAAGCTAAACCATTACAATGCCGACACTTAGTTGTCGGCATTTTTGTGTTTTGGCATCATTTTGGCATCATTTTCTTCAAAAAAAGATAGTGAATCCCGGAAGGGAGGTCGAGTACCTCTTTGTCTGGCTCAAGGGGAAGCCTCTTCCACTTGCGGACGAGGCGTTCATAGACTTTGTGAAGCAGTCCGTCTCATCCACCTGGGCCTCTAGTGGGACGAGTACGTCTTTATGATCTGATCTGCGACTTCCCGTCGTGAGATGCACGAGTCCATTGCCTGCTTCTCTATGTATCTATGCGCATGGGGCTCATCCATGCCAAGCTCAGATATCAGAAGCCATTTGGCGCGGTTCACAACGCGGATCTCGTTCATCCTCTCCTCAATTGAAAGGGTCTTACGTTCAAGGCTTCTGAGCCTCTCTCTGGTGCTTGCCATCCAGTCAAACGCAGTTTCAAGGGAAGCCCTTGAAAGAGGCTTCGCCAATGTGTAGACCCCGTGTGGCCGGACGCGCTCCATCATGGGCCCGAAGAGGTCGGCTGCCACCAGAAGCAGAACCACAACACCTCGGGAAGATGAGATGTCGATTGCGAACTCCAGACCGGGGTCATCCCTCAATGGCGAGTTGATGACCACGAAGTCGTAGCTCCTTTCAATCCATTCCCTCTTTGCGGCGTTGACGCAGGACATATACTTAACCGGCGAGAAACGGGACTCGGGCATGAGAGAAGAGAGGGCGGCATTGAACTTCAAACCCTCCGACACAATGAGGACACTGTATTTTCTCTCTTCAAGCCCACCCATTTGAGAATCCTCACCTCATGCAGTAGATCGAGAGGATCTCAGAAGGCATGTGCTCCTTGATGAAGCTGCTAGAGGCTGCCAATCTGCAGGCCTCCGCAAAGCTCTCCGGAAGCCTGTCGAATGATGCAAGCTCATCGCTGTCTGCCGTGAACAGGTTCATGTCAGTCGGCTCGCACAGCTGCAGCCTGTTTCTGATTCCGTAAAGGCTGGCGTGGATCATCAGGGCAAATGCGATGTATGGGTTCGCCGTCGGGTCCGGGGATCTGAGCTCGACCCTTCTGTACTCCCCCAAAGCCGCAGGAATCCTGACCAGAGGCGAGCGGTTCTCCCTGGACCATGAGACGTATCTTGGTGCCTTGTGGCTTCCAAGCCTCTGGTAGGAGGCCTCGCTTGGATTCATGAATGCGGTCATGTCCTTTGCGTTTGCAAGAATGCCGGCGATCATCTCGGAGAAGACCTCCTCGCTTGGCAAAGCCTTGATTGACATGTTGATGTGGAAGCCGTTTCCGGGGTGATGTGCAAGCGGCTTAGGGGAGAAGTCCGCGACAAGGCCGTTGTTGTTCGCTATTGTCTTCACCACCCTCTGGAATGTCATGGCGTTGTCGGCGGCGACCAGGGCGTCAGAGTACTTGAAGTCGATCTCGTTCTGTCCTGGGCCCTCCTCATGGTGTGAACGCTCGGGGAGGATCCCCATCTGCTCAAGCGTCAGACAGATCTCACGACGCACATTCTCCCCTTTGTCATCCGGCGCTATGTCCATGTACCCGGCCTCATCGCATGGGATTTTCGTGGCTCTGCCGTTCTCGTCCTTCTGGAACAGATAGAACTCGAGTTCAGGTCCGAATCTGAATGAGTATCCGGCCTTGTCCGCCTCCATGACCGCATCCTTGAGAATCTGCCTTGAGTCGCAGTTGAAGGGTTTTCCATCCGGAAGCGTTATGGACGAGAACATCTGGACCACACAGCCATGCTCAGGTCTCCATGGAAGAGGCATCAGCGTCTGCGCCTCGGGATGCAGAAGCAGATCGCTGCGCTCCTCGTCACCAAAGCCTGCTATTGCCGATGCATCAAAGGATATTCCATGCTCAAAGGCACGTGGAAGCTCGTCCGCCATGATGGAGATGTTCTTCTGCCTGCCGAAGACATCGCAATAGGCAAGACGGATGAACTTCACATCCTCCTCCTTCGTGTACTGTAAGACCTCATCCTGAGAATAGTTCATCATTACTGCTCATCCCCCTTTCAGTTTGCGACATACATCTGCCGGTAAGGATTCTCACTGTCAGGAGTTACCACAGTGAAACAAGAAGATAGTACTTCGTTTTCATCCAGATTGAAAATACCGATGTACTCGGAAAGGAGCTTTTTCAGCTCATCCATGTCCTCTTTGGTCGCCTTTCTTGCCTTGACCTGCTTCGGGAACACCACATCAGAGCATTCCGAGCGAAGGTACACCTTGCCTCCGTGCATCCCTGTGCACGGGAAGAACCCGACGCATTTCCGGTCCGGAGTGTCCAGGTTCAGGATGACGATCACACCTCCGGCCTGGTATTCGCCAAGGAAGCTTCCGCTTCTTCCGCCTATGACTATCAACGGGACCTTGTCCTTGTAGGCCTTCACGTGTATTCCGGCACGGTATCCCGCATTTCCTCGGACATAGATCTTTCCGCCTCGCATTGCATAGCCCACGGCGTCCCCTATGTTCCCATGCACCACTATGGTCCCGTTGTTCATTGTGTCCCCGACGGCATCCTGAGCATTGCCCAGGACCTCGATTTTTCCGCCATTGAGGTATGAGCCCAATGCATTGCCGGGTATGCCGTCTATCGTGATGTCCTTGTCCGACATCCCTGCCGCGATGAACCTCTGTCCGCAGCAGCCAGAGACAAGGCATTTCCCGTCAGCTGACCTGATCCTTTCGTTTATTGTCCTGTGGTCCATGCCATTGGCATCTATCGTTGTAGTCATCTCTGCACTCCTGTCCATATCTGCACCTTTCTCAGGCTCCTGCATGGGAGATCCCAAGGATCTGAAGCTCCTTCTCCGTCAATCCGACACCTCTCAGCATCAGGCGGTTTCCTCTCAAGGCCTCAATCGAGTTGATTCCCATCCCTCCCATCATCTCCATGATCTCATGTCTCCATGCGGTCATCAGGTTCACAAGGCGCTCACTTCCCTCGTCAGGGTCAAGCCTCTTGACCAGCTCCGGGTTCTGTGTGGCTATCCCCCAGTTGCACATGCCTGTCTGGCACGTCCTGCACAGATGGCAGCCAAGGGCGAGGAGGGCCGCAGTCGCGACATAGCAGGCGTCCGCCCCAAGGGCAACCGCCTTCACCACATCGGATGCGCTGCGTATCGAGCCTCCTGCGACCAGTGAGACCCTGTTTCTAATCCCCTCGTCTCTCAGCCTCTGGTCCACGGCCGCCAGGGCAAGCTCTATTGGAATGCCCACATTGTCACGGATTCTGGTCGGGGCCGCTCCGGTTCCTCCCCTGAAACCGTCTATGGCAATTATGTCCGCGCCGCTTCGGGCTATGCCGCTTGCTATGGCGGCGATGTTATGCACCGCTGCGACCTTGACTATCACGGGCTTTGTGTACTGTGTCGCCTCCTTCAGGGAGAAGACCAGCTGACGAAGGTCCTCGATCGAGTAGATGTCATGGTGAGGCGCAGGCGATATTGCGTCAGAGCCCTCGGGGATCATCCTTGTCCTTGACACGTCCCCGACGATTTTCATGCCCGGCAGATGGCCTCCGATTCCGGGCTTCGCACCCTGCCCCATCTTTATCTCAATCGCCGCTCCGGACTCGAGGTACCTCTCATGCACCCCGAACCTTCCGCTTGCTACCTGCACAACCGTGTTGGCACCATACTGATAGAAGTCGTCATGAAGACCACCTTCTCCGGTGTTGTAGAGGATGCCCAGCCTGGTCGCCGCCTTTGCCAGCGCAGCGTGCGCACTGTAGCTTATGGAGCCGTAGCTCATTGCGGAGAACATCACCGGCATTGACAGCCTGATCTGGGGAGGAAGATCGCAGACTATCCTTCCGTTTTCATCCCTTGCCATCCTGTCAGGCTTCCCCCCAAGTGTCACTCGGGTCTCCATGGGTTCCCTTAGCGGGTCTATGGGAGGGTTCGTGACCTGCGAAGCATTGACAAGGATCCTGTCCCAGTAGACGGGAAGAGCCTTTGGACTGCCCATGGATGAGAGAAGAACCCCTCCGCTTGAGGCCTGCTTGTAGATCTCCTTGACGGTGTCGTTCTGCCAGTTCGAGTTCTCCCTTATGGTGCAGTTGCTCTTGACGACCTTGATTGCCCTTGTGGGGCACATTGCAATGCATCTCTGGCAGTTGACGCACTTTGCGTCGTCGCTAACCATGATCGAACGCTTTGGGTCAAAGACATGGACACCGTTTGCGCATTGCTTCTCGCATATGCGACAGGAAACGCATCGCGACTCGTTGCGGATGACCTCATATTCAGGATAGAGATAATCAATTGTCATGGCTCCACTCCTTCGTTCAATCTCACTATCACAGGCTCGCCGCCTCTTGGGGCCCAGATGTTCTCCGCATCCGGCTCCATCACCCGGATCGCGGCCTCCTCACTTGCGATGTAGACCTTGTCATCCTTCTCCCCAACTACCATGGAGCGGAGCTTGAGGCGGTCGTTCAGAGCCATCAGGCCCCCGTTGAAGCCAAGGATTATCGAGAACGGTCCCGTGACAAGGAGACTTGGGAACACCGTCCTGAGATAAGCCTGGCGCTCTGCAAGCCCCTTGTCCCTCTCGTTTTCTATTGTGCTCCAGAACGGGGCTGCAATCACGTTTGCAGCCTCTTCAAGTGTCAGTCCCTGTATCCTTAGCAGGTAATCCAGAATGTATGTGATGACCTCGGTGTCCGTCTGGAGCGTGCACTTGTAGCCGAACATCTCCATGAACCTTCGGTTGGCATCGTATGATGATATCTCCCCATTGTGGACCACCGAATAGTCCAGAAGCGTGAATGGATGGGCCCCACCCCACCAACCCGGTGTGTTAGTCGGATATCTGCCATGGGCCGTCCACGAATAGCCCTCGTATTCATCGAGCTTGTAGAAGACGCCCACGTCCTCAGGGAACCCTACGGCCTTGAAGGTCCCCATGTTCTTTCCGCTGGAGAACACATAGGAGCCCCGGATGTCCGTGTTTATCTTCATCACAATCCTTGATACAAGCTCCTTCTCGTCCAGCTGGAGGTTAATGAGCATCGATTTCAGCGGGTCCAGGAAATATCGCCATATGATGGGCTCGTCCGTGATCTCGGGTATCTTTCTGGTCGGCACGATCTCGGACTTCACAATCTCGAAGTACTCCTTGAGAAACGCCTCGCAGTCCTTGCGTGCGGACCTGTCGTCAAAGAACATGTGAAACGCATAGAAATCCCTGTATTCGGGATATATTCCGTATCCTGCGAAACCTCCGCCAAGACCGTTGCTTCGATCGTGCATCGGTTTCATGGCCTGGATGATCCGCTCACCGGTCATGGGCTTTCCGGTCCTTGAGATCACCGCCGCTATTGCGCATCCAGATGGAATTCGAACCTGACCTTCCTTTTGCATACAAGCTCCTTTCGTCGAGAATGGAAAAAAGAAAAGGCGCTCATTGCCATACAGGGGAATCCCCATATGATAATGAACGCCTTTGCTCATTTTTGGGTGTTATAACTCCAGGAAAAGAGACTTGTCAAGGGTTGAATCAATTGCGAAAACCCGATGAAGGTTTTTTGTCACCTTATTTATATTTATGCATGACGATCCGAAAAAAAACAAAAAATATGCAAACCCGTTGACAGGGGCTGCGTTGTTGGGCTATATTCAGCGCAAATGAAGGCAAAGGCGTCTTCGGGTCAATGGCTCGAGGACGCCTTTCTTTTACTAAAAACAGAACTGACAAGGAAATGAAAGGCAAAGGCGTCTTCAGTGTCACACACGAAAGAACGTCTTTGCCTTTTCTCGTTTTCAAGGACAAGACAAGGAGATTTAACATGGAATCAGTATCTGACTATTTCGGAAGCATGGTTTTCGACGACCGAGTGATGAGATCCACACTCTCCGCAGAGGTCTATGACTCCCTCAGAAAAACGATCGACGAGGGAAGCGCTCTTGACATAGGCGTTGCCAACGCTGTGGCCGAGGCGATGAAGGACTGGGCCGTCTCAAAGGGGGCGACGCACTTCACCCACTGGTTCCAGCCGCTCACGGGAATCACCGCAGAGAAGCACGACTCCTTCATATCAAAGGCTCCGGACGGAAGCGTCATAATGGAGTTCTCCGGAAAGGAGCTGATTAAAGGCGAGCCTGACGCCTCATCATTCCCTTCCGGTGGACTCAGGGCAACGTTCGAGGCCAGAGGCTACACTGCCTGGGACCCGACATCCTATGCCTTCATAAAGGGAAAGACGCTGTGCATTCCTACCGCCTTCTGCTCTTACGGCGGCCCGGCTCTGGACAAGAAGACACCGTTGCTGCGTTCAATGGAGGTTCTTAGCAAGCAGGCTCTGCGAATCCTCAAGCTGTTCGGGAACACAACCACAAAGCGCGTCGTCTCCTCGGTGGGGCCGGAGCAGGAGTACTTCCTGGTCACAAGGGAGATGTATGAGAAGCGCCCCGACCTGCGTTTCTCGGGACGCACACTCTTCGGCGCAAAACCCCCAAAGGGTCAGGAGCTCGATGACCACTACTTCGGAGTAATCAAACCGGGCGTGCTCTCATTCATGGAGGATCTGAACGAGGAGCTCTGGAAGCTCGGGATCCTTGCCAAGACGGAGCACAACGAGGTTGCCCCCGCACAGCATGAGCTGGCACCAATCTACACGACCACCAATGTGGCCACAGACCACAACCAGCTCACAATGGAGATGATGCAGAAGGTCGCGGCAAGACATGGCCTTGTATGCCTGCTCCATGAGAAGCCGTTCGCAGGCGTGAACGGATCGGGAAAGCACAACAACTGGTCCATTGCCACGGACGACGGGCAGAACCTCCTCTCTCCCGGTGAGACGCCCTATCAGAACGCGCAGTTCCTCCTTTTCCTCTGCGCGGTGATAAAGGCGGTGGACGACTATCAGGACCTGCTCAGGATCTCCGTCGCGACAGCCGGGAACGACCATAGACTTGGAGCGAACGAGGCTCCGCCTGCAGTGATCTCCATCTTCCTTGGAGACGAGCTGAACGCCGTCCTTGAGGCCATTGAGACCGACACCCCATACATGGGGTCAAAGCGAAAGGTGATGAAGCTTGGCGCAGAGGTCCTTCCCAAGTTCAACAGAGACACAACGGACAGAAACAGGACCTCCCCTTTCGCCTATACCGGAAACAAGTTCGAGTTCAGGATGCTTGGCTCATCCAACAGCATCGCATGCGCGAACATAATGCTGAACAGCGCCGTCGCGGAGAGCCTCAGGATCTACGCCGACAGACTTGAGGGTTCAGATGACTTCGAGACGGACCTGCACAACCTCATCAAGAAGACCATCCATAACCACAAGCGGATCATCTTCAACGGAAACGGCTATGACGATTCATGGATCAGAGAGGCCACGGAGAAGAGAGGTCTTCTGAACTACCGCACCACCGCAGACTGCATGCCCCACCTGCTTGACGAGAAGAACGTCACAATGCTCACCTCGCTTGGCGTCTTCTCCGAGGAGGAGCTCAGATCAAGGCGTGACATCATGCTGGAGAACTATTGCAAGACGGTGATAATCGAGGCGAACACGATGGTCAGCATGGCAAGGACCATGATCGCTCCGGCAATAGAGTCCTATGCCGCAGATGTTGCCAAAGCGGCATCCGCCAAGAAGGCATTGGTCGCAGACATTCCATGCTCATATGAGACAGGTCTGGTGAAGACCCTCTCAAGTCTTCTTGAAGAGATATGCAACAAAACCGAGAAGCTGGAGTCCGTCCTTCCAAAGCTCCATGAGGCAAAGGATGTGGTTGAAGAGTCAGCTATGGTCCGTGACCAACTCATCGGAGCCATGGGTGAGCTGAGAATTCCATGTGACAAGGCGGAGCTCATCACCGACAAGGCATACTGGCCGTTCCCCACCTATGCGGACCTTCTGTTCGGTGTGAAATGAGATTGGAGGAGATGGGATATGACTGTTGAATTCTGGTTTTTAATCGGTGCCGCATTGGTATTTTGGATGCAAGCCGGCTTTGCAATGGTGGAGACAGGATTCACCCGTGCGAAGAACGCCGGAAACATCATCATGAAGAACCTGATGGACTTCTGCATAGGCACAGTTGTGTTCATGCTGCTAGGTTATCCTCTGATGATGGGTGAGGACATGCTCTATGGACTTATAGGAAAACCTAATCTGAACCTGTTCACACATTTCAAGGAATTCATAGCCTCCCCTTCGGAAGGCTTCACAGATGCAAGCTACTTTGTATTCAATCTTGTGTTCTGCGCGACGACGGCGACAATCGTCTCCGGTGCAATGGCTGAAAGGACAAAGTTCTCGGCCTACTGCGTGTACTCCGGAGTGATAAGCATGCTCATCTACCCGATTGAAGCCCACTGGATATGGGGCGGCGGCTGGTTGGCACAGCTTGGTTTCCATGACTATGCCGGATCCTGTGCCATCCATATGGTGGGCGGGATAGCAGCCTTGATTGGAGCTATCACCCTTGGCCCGAGAATCGGCAAATACGTCAGGAACAGAGATGGCAAGGTCACGAAGGTCAACGCCATCCTTGGGCATTCGATCCCGCTTGGAGCACTTGGGGTGTTCATCCTCTGGCTGGGCTGGTACGGATTCAACGGAGCTGCGGCGACCACCCCGTCCGAGTTGTCATCAATCTTCCTTACAACGACCGTTGCACCTGCAGTGGCAACCTGCACCACCATGGTCTACACCTGGATAAGGAACGGCAAACCAGACGTCTCAATGTGCCTCAATGCGGCACTTGCAGGTCTGGTTGCAGTCACCGCAGGCTGTGATGCCTTCGATGCAATCGGAGCTTCAGTTGTGGGAATAGTTGCTGGGATACTGGTTGTGGAAGTCGTTGAGAAGCTGGATCTGAAGCTTCACATAGACGATCCCGTCGGTGCCGTGGGCGTCCATTGTGCAAACGGAATCTGGGGAACCATAGCCGTGGGACTTCTTGCAAACCCGAACGCACCTGCAGGCCTCAAGGGTCTGCTGTACACGGGCGACTTCAAGCAGTTCGGCATACAGATGCTGGGGTTAGTGGCTGTTGCAGCCTGGGCAACGGTGACAATGCTGATCTTCTTCAGGATTCTGAGGAAGGCGAAGTTCCTCCGTGCAGATGCTGCAGATGAGCTCACGGGTCTGGACATTACAGAGCATGGACTTCCAAGCGCCTATGCAGACTTCATGCCTGCAGTTGACAAGTATGCGGAGTTCGGCACTGGAGACCAGATTGTGGCGGTCACGGGGACAACCCCTGTTGCGGAGGCGGTTCCAGTCAAACGGGAGCCATCCTTCGACGGACACAAGTTCACCAAGGTGGAGATTGTGTTCAAGGAGGAGAAGCTCTACGCCCTCAAGGATGCAATGTCAAAGCTCGGCATCACCGGCATGACTGTGTCACATGTGATGGGCTATGGAATGCAGAAGGGCCATGTCGAGTTCTACCGTGGTGTCGCAGTCGAGACGGACCTAAGGCCAAAGGTGCAGGTTGACATAGTCGTATCCGCAATCCCGGTAAGAGATGTTGTGGAGACGGCAAAGAAGGTCCTCTACACAGGACATATCGGAGACGGCAAAATCTTCGTCTACGATGTCGAGAACGTGATCAAGGTCAGAACTGGAGAAGAAGGCTATGATGCCCTCCAGGACGTTGAATAGGAAACGGTTCCTGAATTCTGCAAGAAGGGTGTTTGGAAAGTCCATTGCTCAGGACTGACTGAACACCCCTTAATTTCTCCTGTAGCCTGAACGGCAATTGAAACAAACCTCCCACATTATTAGTATGTAAAACCATGGGGAAATGAGGCTTCATACTATTCAGACAACAAAACCATCGTAAGCAAGGAGTTTGCCCTATGAGTGTCAGAGATCTTATAAGCAAGTACAACGCACTGCCCGGAGTGAAGGCGGTTGGAATTGGCGGATCCAGATCCGCAGGAAGCGGCGACAAGACATCTGACTACGACATCTACGTCTTCACAGAGCAGGAACCGTCCGTTGAGGAGCGCCTGGAC
>JAJBWA010000097.1:0-8011 GCA_031935845.1 bacterium
CCATACAATCTCCTTTTCCGGCAGAGCCGGACGCATCAATTATGCCATATATATATTGATATCCGCAACACATTTACGACACATAATGATGCAATTTCTGTATTTTTATGCACAAGAATGTTGCATATTCACAGACTATGCTTGAAAGATGCACGCAAATGTTGTATTTTCCACTCATGGACGACAGACAGCTGATTTCGGAAATCGAGAAAGAAAGCGGAGCAAAAATCACCTGGTCCACCAGGACATCATTCTACGCCGACACTGAAGGGACGCTTCTTGAGGGCGGAGTATTCATGTATCTCACGGACGTCACGTTCCACTGCCATGGAGAGGGGTTCGACTGCTCATTTGATGCAATTGATGTCCTGTATACCGATGATGTGCGCAAATCAGATGTCATCGACCTGATAAGAGGCAACCGCAAGAAAGTCAGCCGGATCAACCCGATCAGCGCCATGTTCACCGATACCGTTCTTTCCCTGGACTTCGGAGACAACAGGATGAAGTTCCTGAAGCTGAAGAGTTCCGAGTTCAGGCAGATCCTCAGGATCGCCCAGGCCAAGCAGAAGTACAGCCTCACCGTCTACAACCGAAACCTGAGATGACATACCCCGCCCTTTTATTCTAGAATACAGGGCATGGGACTCATCAACAAATACTGCACCGACATCCGCATCATGCCCAGCCAGACCGATTTCGTGAACAGGCTGGGATACTACGAGACGTTCAGGATGTTCATGGATCTGGCAAACAGTCATGCAGAGAAACTCGGGATCGACCAGCTCACTCTCATGAACAGAAACCTCTTCTGGCTCACGGTCAAGACACGCATACGGTTCTACCGCAGGCCGCTCATGAGCGATACGGTGGAAGGCCAGACATGGCCGCTCAAGCCGGGTTCACTGCGAACCGACAGATGCTACAGGCTCTGCGACTCACAGGGGCCGCTTGCCGAAGGCCGCACCGAATGGGCCATCATGGATCTGTCCAAGGGACGTCTGGCCAACCTGACGGAAATATTCCCGCAGGATCTGGTATTCAATGAGGAGAGCTTTCCCATAGAGGACTTCCCGCGCATTGTCCCGGCTGACGGCAGTTATGAAATCAAGGGAACATACAGGGTCACATCGTCGGACATCGACATGGGTCAGCACATGAACAATGCCGCATATGTCAGGGCACTGATAGGAATGTTCAGCGTGCAGGAGCTGAAGGATATGGACATAAAGGAAATCACGGTGGTGTTCAAGACCTCTGCGCATGAAGGAGACGTCCTTTCCATGCCGTTCAGAAGAACCGGAAACACCATGGAAACAGGCCTCTATTTCCAGGACGGAAAGCCCTCACTTCTGGCACAGATTGTGTGCTGATGTCATTCTGACAAGCAGAAATGCTGCAGTTGCAACTGCCGGTTGACAAATTTCCAAGCAGGATTTGTAGAAGGCAACCCGGGATGCGGCTAGCATGAAACCACCTGAAGCGGACAGACGTACGCAGTGCCGCAGACGGAAAGGAGTTTATGATGATACTTGCAGAAAAGATAATGGATCTTAGGAAAAAGATGGGATGGTCCCAGGAAGAACTTGCCGAGCAGCTTGGTGTCTCGAGGCAGTCCGTCTCCAAATGGGAGAGCGCACAGAGCCTTCCCGACATGGACAAGATAGTAAAGATGAGCAGCGTGTTCACCGTATCCACCGATTATCTTCTGAAGGATGAGCTGACCGAACTCGGCGACAGGGTTCCCCGGGTGGAGCAGGAGGACACGGGCCTCAGGCGCGTGAGCATGGAGGAAGCTTCAAGATATATGGAAATCAGGACAAACTCTGCACGCAGCATTGCGTTGTCCACAATGCTCTGTGTGGCATCGCCTATCGTCATGCTGTTCCTGATTGCACTCAGCGAGTCACCTTATGTAAAGATCAGCGAGAATGCAGCTGTCGGAACCGGTCTCTGCGTACTCATCATCATGGTGGCGCTGGGTGTCATGGGTTTCATAAGGACATCGTCTGCGGCAAGTGATTTTGCCTTCCTGGAGAAAGAAGCGTTCGAGACCGAGTACGGTGTATCGGGCGTGGTGAAGAAACGCAAGGAAGAGTTCAAGGAGCGCTACACCAGGATCAACACCATCAGCACCGTTCTGTGCATCTGCTCGGTGATTCCCCTTTTCATTTCCATCTGCTTCAACGCTCCGGACTTCGTGTTCGTGATGGATGTCTGCTTCATTCTTCTGATGGTAGCCGTTGCATGTTACGGCTATGTAGCTGCAGGCACCGTGATGGGATGCTACGACAAGCTTCTGGAGGAAGGAGACTACTCACGTGCCGAGAAGTCAAGAACTCCTCTGGCAGCCGGCTTCAATGCCATCTACTGGCTCGCAGTCACGGCCCTGTTCCTGGTGTTCCAGTTCATTGTTCCGGGCGGATGGGCCGAATCCTGGAAGATCTGGCCCGTGGCAGGCATACTGTTCGCCATACTCAGGATAATAATCAGTCTGGTCAGGAAGAAATAAGCTGAAGGAGGCCGCACGATGGAAAGATGTCCCGAAGTTGATGAAAAGCTGATGGAAAAGCTCAGGAAACTGAGTCCCGTCATCGTGCTGGCCTCGCAGTCACCCAACCGCCGCAAGATTCTTGAGAAGGCCGGTCTGCGTGTCATCACAAGGCCTCAGGACATCTGGGAGATCTGCGGCTTCACCGAGCCTGACAAGGTTGTTCAGGCTCTGTCATCCCAGAAAATGGACAGCTATCTCAAGAGCCCGGAGTTCGACCCTGCCCTGCCCGCCGTGGCAGTAGACACGCTGGTAAGCCTTGACGGCAAACTCATGGGAAAGCCCAAGGACGATGATGATGCACGCAGCATGATCAGGTCATTCTCCGGCAGATGGCATGATGTATTCTCCGGCATGAGCGTCTATGTCCCCCAGACAGGCAAGGTAACCTGCGTCTGCGATGTGACTCGCGTCCTTTTCCACCCGCTTAAGGAAACAGACATAGACTGGTACATATCCACCGGAGACTGCACGGGTGCCGCCGGGGCATACAAGATACAGGAAAACGGTTATAAGCTGATCGATGCCATAGACGGAAGCTTTTCCAACATAATCGGCATTCCGCTTGAAAGACTGGCAGAAATACTGTCTAGATGAACAGCTCCAGGATGAATACCACGGCGCAGCATGCGGCCGAGACGGTGATCATGTTGGCTCCTATCCACGCAAGAACAATTCCCGCCACAAGTGCCGCTGCGCCTGAGAGCGGATTGGCCGTTGCATTGACGATTGCCGGAAATGTCATGACCGACAGCGTCACGTAAGGCACATAGTAGAAGAAGGAACGCAGGAAGCGGTTCCTGATGGGACGCCTGAATATCAGAAGCGGCAGGATCCTGATGGCAGCCGTGATGAGGCACATTCCGATGATGTAGACATATGCGCTCATACCTCGTCCCCCTCGTCCTTGATCGGGAAGAAAACCGCAAGCACCGTGGAGATTATCACGGTAAGGATGACGGCCCTTGTTCCCTCGGGCAACTGTCCGGTATACGGTAGCCTGGATGCCACATAGCTCAGCAGAAAACACACGGGAATCACGAAACGGAGCATCAGATTGGTTTTTGCAGGAGGAACAAAGCACGCGATGAACATGCCGTACAGGGCAACGCTCAGCGCGCTTACAAGCCTTGCAGGAAGTATGTTCCCTGCAATTACCCCGAGCGCCGTTCCTATTGCCCAGGCCGGAACCGCAACGGCTATGGCACCGTAGTTGATGTATGGGTTGAGCTTTCCGGGTGTCGTTATGGAGAGGCTGAAGATTTCATCCGTTATGTAGAAACCCACGCCGAAGCGGTGGATCAGAGGCGTGTCCTCTGAGAACTTCTGCCCCAGGGCACAGCTCATCAGAAGGTATCTCCCGTTGGCAACCAGCGTGACCAGGACCAGTTCCAGTAAGGATGCCCCGGCCCCTATGAGTGAGAACAGGGCGTACTCACCTGCTGAAGCACTGTTCAGGAGGCTGGCCAGAAAGCCCTGGAATGCAGTGAGGCCTACTGCCCTTGCAGCGATTCCAAGGGAAAAAGATACGGCAAAATAGCCCAGTGCAATGGGTATTCCCGCTTTTATTCCCTTCCTGAAAGCTTCCCTGTTCGTCATGATGACAGTTTTAGTAGGATTGAGGATGCAGTGTCAATAAGAATGCTCAAAGCCGCGGAATATCCGCCCCTTCGGAAAGCCTTCTGGCTGTGGTTATCCTCATTGTCACGAAGCATGCAAGACCTCCGATCACATCGGACACCGGCTCTGCGGCAAACACACCCAGGACACCCGGATTGAAAAGTCCGGGCAGGATGAACACAAGCGGAATCACGAGGACGGCCTTCCTGAACAGTGAGAAGAACAGCGCGTGGCGGGCCATCCCCAGTGCCGTGAACGTGCTCTGTCCGGAGGACTGGAACGCCATGAAGAACTGAAGGCAGAAGAATACCCTGATTCCCACGATGCAGCATCTGTAGACCTGCTCATCATCGGTGAAGATTCCCGCAAAGAAACCGGGGAACAGCATCAGAAGCGCCCATATCAGCAGGAAATATGAAATCAGGAACACAAGCATCCAGTTGATTGCACTCTTTGTCCTGTCGAAGCGTCTTGCACCGTAGTTGTAGCTGATGATGGGTTTGGATGCACCCTGCACCCCGTGGAGCACGGTCAGGAGGACCTCCCTCAGTGACGATATGACGGTCATGGTTCCCACCCATGCATCTCCTCCCAGTATCTGGAGGCGGGCATTGCAGATCATGGACACTGCGCTGTTTGTGACTGCAAAGCAGAAATCGGTCACACCGAGCCTGACGATATTCCATATCACCCTGAAATCTGGCCTGAAACCCCTGAACGAGAGCCTTACCGGAGCCTTCCTGCCGCACAAGAACAGCAGGACCCACACTGCGCTGACGAACTGGGCTATCACCGTGGCTATGGCAGCACCCCTTACACCCATGCCGAGGATGAATATGAATACGGGATCAAGCACTATGTTGATCACCGCTCCTATCATCACGGTGAGCATTCCCGTTCCGGCATATCCCTGCGCGTTTATGTACGGATTCAGCCCCAGTGATATCATCACGAACACCGTACCGATGAGATATATGTCCAGATAATCATCGGCATAGCCGAACGTGGCATCGGATGCACCTATGAGCCAGAGGACATCCTGCTTCACCAGATATGCCACTGCAGTAAGGACCACCCCCACGGCAATCAGCATGAATGCGGCGTTCTCCAGATACTTTGCCGCAAGAGCCCCGTCGCCCTTTCCCCTGGCAATGGAGAAAAGCGGAGAACCGCCGTTTCCGAACAGGTTCTGGAATGCAGTGATGATGGTGATCAACGGAAACGCGAGCCCTATTCCGGTCAGGGCATAGGAGCCTGCTCCTGGGATATGGCCCAGATAAATCCGGTCAACTATGCTGTACAGGGCATTGATGAGCACTGCAGCGGACATCGGGAGCGCCATCCTGAGGATGTTCTGGGGGATGCTGCCCTGAGTAAAATCGCTCCTGTCCCTTGCCTCTGTGCTCTTCATTTCAATAAAAAAAAAGCCCATGCGCTTTGCATGGGCATCATCGTTGCCAATCAGTAATTCTCGGCGTTGACCTCGAAGTAGGCCTGCGGATGGGTACACACCGGGCAGATCTCAGGAGCCTTGGTTCCGACGCAGATGTGACCGCAGTTGCGGCACTTCCACACCTTGACCTCGCTCTTCTCGAAGCACTTCTTGGCCTCTACGTTCTCAAGAAGGGCTCTGTAGCGCTCCTCGTGATGCTTCTCTATTGCTCCGACCATGCGGAACTTGGCTGCAAGGGCCTTGAAGCCTTCGGCCTCGGCGGTCTTTGCGAAATCCTCATACATGTCGGTCCACTCGAAGTTCTCGCCTGCTGCGGCTGCGCTGAGGTTGGCTGCGGTATCACCGATTCCCTCAAGCTCCTTGAACCACATCTTGGCGTGCTCCTTCTCGTTCTCTGCCGTCTCGAGGAAGATGGCTGCAATCTGCTCATAACCTTCCTTTTTTGCAACTGAAGCGAAATATGTGTACTTGTTCCTGGCCTGGGACTCGCCTGCAAAAGCGGCTTCCAGGTTCTTTTCCGTCTTTGTTCCTGCGTACTTGCTCATGTTGTTCTCCTTTTGTCAGTAACTCCAAGATATCATTAAAAATCCAAAATGCAATAGTAAACCCGGACGTAAACCCAACCGGCAGATTACTTCTCGGTTATTTCTTTTTTTCCGGGCTCCCCGTCGGAAGACTTCTTCTCAAGCTCCGCACCGTATGCGAAGACAAAGGAAATCAGGATCATGGCAAGCCCCAGACCGATCGAGAAATCGACTCTGACGCTTCCCCAGCATCTGAATATGGTTTCAATGATTGCCGTCACGACGGCCGTTCCGATCGGAAGTGCAATGTTTATGATGCCCAGCGTCCTGAAGGCCCTGGCTCCCTCGGGAGTGAACGGAGTTCCTGCCTTCTGTTCCATGGCAAAGTAATCCTTATGGGCCTTTGCCGCCACAAAGCCTGCCGTACAGGCTACGAATCCGGCAAGACAGCTGCCGAAGTACTGCTTGATCCCGACACCCGAACGGTACTCGATCTCATGCTTGATATCTGGGAAGAAATGGAAGATGCCCATCACGACCGCTCCGATCATGCATCCGATCAGACCCACAAGGCAGAGAATCGATACGACTTTGCAGATGATTTCCAGGACACGTGACGTCTTCTGGACGATTTCAAGGTTTCTGGACATGGTAATCCTCCTATAGCACCCAATCCTCGAGAACCGGTTTTATGTGAATCAGTCTTTGGCAGCCTCGCCGGCCATCTTGGTCTCTGCGGCGATCCTTTCCTCTACCCTCTTCCTGAATTCCTCGGCCTTCTCCGGGTTGGAGATGATGAAAGCCTTGCTGTAGTAGACTTCCTCTGCCCTGAATTCCTCTCTCATCACTGACGGCGGAAGCATGATGTCCTCCTCAGTGTCCCAGTAATAAGTGCTGATGATTTTCTTGATCTGTCTTTTTCTCATGATTCTACCAATACCACAAGAGCATCACATTTTCAACCGAATCCGATCAGATGAAAGCCATCATGTGGTTGCCGGCGGCCAGATTTCCGTAGTCCAGATCCAGGAGTCCCAGGCTGTTGATGATTCCGCGCGGAGTCAGGTCATAACCCTCCACCACCTCGGTGCTGACATCCACCTTCCTCCCGTCTTCGCAAATGCCGTAGGCGTACACGGAAACCGGGCTGCTGACTCCGATTGCATAGGCAATCTGGACCGTACAGCTCTCGAAACCGTGTTTCCTGACCATGTCCACGGCAATCCTGCGGGCTGCATAGCATCCGCTTCTGTCCACCTTGGAAGGATCCTTTCCGCTGAACGCACCGCCTCCGACGGGAGCGTAGCCGCCGTACTGGTCGCAGACGATCTTGCGCCCCGTAAGTCCGCAGTCGGCTGACGGGCCTCCGAACGTCCACGTTCCGGCCGGGTTGATGAGTAGCTTCCTGGGAGCCGGGATACGGTTCTTCTCAAGAAGTCCGATTACGTATTCCTGGACCTCATTGATGGTCAGTCCTTCCTTGTGACACACGGAGATGAGGATGGTGTCCACCGGCTTGACGAAACCGGGCGCGGCCAGATCAGTGGTGACCTGAGTCTTTGCATCTCCCTGGAATATCGAATCCGGGTTCTCCTCGATGTCCTTCTCGATGGCCCTGATGATGTCTATAGCCACCTCCTGTCCGAACGGAAGGAAATATTTTCCGCCCTTGACCGCGAATCCGAACATCATTCCTTGATCGCCGGCACCGATCATCTCATCGGAATCAACTGCTCCGCCGATTTCCTGGGACTGTTTGGTGATGAGGTTGATGACCTTGTCCACCTTGTATCCCAGGCGGTCTCCTACGGACCTGACCACGGCTTCGTAGTCGATGTCGCAGGCTGCGGTGATCTCTCCGCC
>JAJBWA010000098.1:0-6283 GCA_031935845.1 bacterium
CCAGTTCTTCCTTTCTGTAAACTACGCAGGACAGAGAGTCCACCTCATCGGAACAGATGCAGGTGTCACCGCCCAGATCAACGGCGGAACACACATGCCGCTTGAGGATGTCGGTCTTATGAGACTTATTCCGGATCTGATCATCATCGATCCGTCCGACACCCAGAGCTGCTACGATCTGACACTTCAGGCCTTTGAGAGCGGACACAGCTCATACACAAGACTCAGAAGAAAGGGCGGCACACACCGCTACGCTCCGGGTCAGGTGAAGCTCGGAAAGGGCAACGTTCTTGCAGAGGGCAAGGATCTTGCCATCGTCGCAACGGACGAGGTCATCGTCAATGAAGCAGTCAAGGCCGTTGAGCTTCTGAAGCAGAAGGGCATCAGCGCAACACTGGTGGACATCCACACAGTCAAGCCGCTTGACACAGAGCTTCTGGACAAGGTCTCCAAAGAGACAGGCCGTGTTCTTGTCTGTGAGAACGCCCGCTACGCAGGAGGTCTCGGAGAGGCCGTGGCTGCACACCTTGCAACCACATATCCTGCCAAGATGGACTTTATCTGCGTAGGCGAGAGATTCGGAGAGGTCGGAAAGCTGGACTATCTGATGAAGACCTTCAATCTGACTGCAGAGGACATCGCCGCCAAGGCAGAGGCTCTTGCAAAGCGCTGATAGGCCTGACATTTCCAAGACATTCCAACCCCGGGTCCGGACAGGGATTCCGGGGTTTTTTCTGTCCCTTTTGACATATTAGTTGCATCTAACTCATCTTTAGCAGATTTTAGTGGATTTCGTTGTCTTCGTGCACTAATAATACAATCACTAAATCGTTTTAGCTAAAACGTTTTAGAAAACAATAACTTTTTAATATACAGGGAATAACGGAAAGTGCATAAAAGTGTAACGATCAAGACCATCGCAGAAGCCGTAGGAATGTCACTGTCCGGAGTTTCCAAAGCCCTGAACGACTATTCCGACATCAACGAGGAAACAAAGAAGCTTGTTATCAGCAAAGCCGTGGAACTCGGTTACACCCCGAACCTCAACGCCAGGAACCTGGTGAAGAAGACCTCAAACTCGATCGGGATAATAATCAAGGATACCGACACGTCATACGGCGATCTGATAAAGGACCTCAGCCGTGTGGCCGAGAGCAACGGACTGAACCTGCTGATCGCAGATTCCGACAGGAACAGGGAGATAGAGATAAAGCATGTGAAGAGCATGCTCGAGTCCAGGGTGAAGGGAATTGTCATCGTTCCGGTTTCCGGGGACATCTCGGAGATTAAGAAGACCGTGGGCTTCCGCGTTCCCGTCGTGTTTCTGGGAGGGTGGGTGACATCTCCCAGGGAGAATGTCGTTGCCCAGGACAACGAGTGCGGGACGAACATGGCCATGGACTACCTGTTCGGACTGGGACACAGGGATATTGCATATGTCAGCGACAGGGTCAGGTCCAACTCGAACCAGGTGAAGATCGATGTATACAGAAAACGGATGCAGGAGGCGGGGCTTGAGCCTGCCGTGTTCGTGGACGGGGGATCGGGCCTGATTGGATCGGGAACAAGGCAGACAGCCGTCATGCTGGATTCAGGACGCCGTTTCACAGCGGTTCTGGCTTCAAAGGATCTGGTTGCAATAGGGGCCATGGAGGAGATCAGGACAAGGGGCCTGTCCGTTCCCGAGGACATTTCGGTGATGAGTTTCGGAGGTTCGGAGATATCGTCCGTTCCCTTGATAAACCTCACCACCATAGCCGAGCCCAAGAGGGATATCGCGGAGAACCTGATCAGGATCCTGCTTGCCCAATCCGAGGCCGGACATGATGCGATGCCCAAGCACTACTTTGCCAGGCCCGAGCTAATTGAAAGGAAAAGCTGCAGACATGTGTCTGCATGAAATAGCAATTCGTAATCTGCACAAAGTGGCAGAAGGAGGAGAAAAATGAAGAGAACACTAGCTGTTTTGCTGGTTCTGGGAGTTGTTTTCGCATGCTTTGCTGGCGGTTCAGCAGAAGCACCGAAACAGGAATCAAGTGTGCAGGCCGCAATCAAGGACGCACAGACCCTTACATGGGATCAGCTTCTTGCTAAGGCAAAGGCTGAAATCGGAGACAACGAGCTTTCCATCTACAGCAACTCGTCACGCCTGAACGAGGCCACATTCACGGAGAAGACAGGCATCAAGGTCAAGGCAGACCAGCCTGACGACACACAGATTTATGAGAAGATGGAAGCCGAGATCGGCAACGGACTGTACGGCGCCGACGTATATGCCCTGCAGGACAGCTACATGCTCATGAACTTCGCAATCGCCAACGGATATCTTGAGAACTATGTGCCTCTCGATTACAAGGGATCCATGGATGCCGCAGCAACAGATCCTCTGGTAATCTGTTATCTCTCAAGACTGTTCATCTACAACAACGGCAAGGGCAACCTGAAGAACCTTATCACCAATGTCTGGCAGGTAACAGAGCCCGAGTTCAAGGGAATCGAGATGAAGAGCCCGCTGCTTGAGAAGGGTTCGATGAACTTCCTCATCACAGTCACAAGCCCGGAGTGGCAGGACAAGCTTGCAAAGGCCTACAAGAGCTTCTACGGAAAGGATTGGGTCAGCGACGGCAAGTTCGAGAACATCTCCTATGAGTGGATCTACAAGTTCATCAACAACTGCACCTTCATCAACAAGGACAGCACGATCGCCAAGGATATCGCTGCAGGTGCCGAGGGATCTGTCGGATTCTTCGTATACTCCAAGCTCAGATCCGTTGACTACACGACACTGGCTGTCTGTGCAACAGAGGGCATGGAAGGATTCAGCGGCCTTGTCTATCCGTTCTACGGAATGGTCGCGGCAAACGCAAAGTATCCGTACGCAGCATGTCTGTACCTGACATATCTGATGAGCTCCGAAGGCTACAACAACATCTTCGGAAAGGATATGGGAACATATTCAACCAACAAGACAACAGTCATCAGCGACAAGGCAAAGGATGCCGGAGACAGAGAGCTTGATTTCTGGCTCAAGACCACTGTTGTCGAGGACCGCGACTACATCCCGACAGTCTATGCCCAGGCATACACAAAGATCGCGGAGTGGTGCGCATCAAAGTAAGAAACGGTAATCAATGACTGAAGCCTTTTCCGTGTCCGCCGGTTCCGACGGGCACGGAAGGGTTTTCCTTCCCGGTAGGGAAGTCCCTTAGGAAATTTCAAATGAATTCAAGTCAGAGCAAAGAACTGTCAGGAGCCGGTCTTTTCCTCAACAAGGTCAGGACCTATTTCTCGAAGCCGGCCAACCTGATTGTAGTCATATTCCTTGTCATCCTGCTCACGTGCATAATCTATCCGCTATATTCGGTTCTCTATGCATCGTTCACAGTCGGAAAGATGGATTCAATGATGTACAACTCCCTGTTCAAGCTTCATCTGAAGCCGGGAGATTTCACAATGTTGAATTTCACCATGATGATTGCAGGAAAGTACTCGCACGAGTACAGTCTGTCGTTCTTCTGGAGACCGCTGTGGAACAGCGTGAGGATGTCCGTCTACTCATCCGCCATCGCTGCCCTGGTCGGAGGAGTCATAGCATGGCTCATCACCAGAACCGACATCAAATGCAAGAAATTCATATCGTCCGTTTTCGTTTTCCCGTACATAATGCCATCCTGGACACTCGCGCTTGTCTGGAAGAACGTCTTTGCCAACAGCAAGGTGGGAACAGGCGTGACCGGCATGCTTGAGAGCCTTACCGGCATATGCGTGCCATCGTGGTTCGTATACGGAATCTTTCCGTGTGCGATCGTCATGGGAATACACTACGCTCCGTTTGCATATATCCTCATAGGAGGAATCCTCAGAAACATGGATGCCAACCTCGAGGAAGCCGCGACGATCCTCAAGGCCGGAAGATGGAGGATAATCAGGAAGGTGACCCTCCCGATCATCATGCCTGCACTGTTCTCGACAATTCTTCTGGTGTTCTCGAGCACAATGGCATCCTATGCCGTTCCGGTATTCGTCGGATCTCCGGGCAACTTCTTCGTCCTGTCCACCATGCTCAGGTCGCTGTACAGCTCGTCCTATTCCGGTCAGTCCTACGTAATGACGCTGGTTCTGGTCATCATTGGTGCGGGCATGCTGCTTCTGAACCAGATGGTGCTGGGAAAGAGGAAGTCCTTCACCACCGTCACGGGAAAATCCGGACAGGTCTCCTATGTGAAGCTGGGAAAGATCAACAACGTGATAACGGCCATACTTGTCGTGGTCCTGTTCTTCATGGCCATATTCCCGATATTCTCGTTCGCACTCGAGTCCCTGTGCGATGTCCAGGGTGATTATTCCACGATCACTCTCAAATACTGGACAAGCAGAACCCCGATCGAGGGCTTCAACATCCCGGTAGGCGAGGGAATCCTGTTCAACCCGAGGATCTGGGGAGCCCTGTGGGGAAGCCTCAAGCTTTCGTTCGTGGTTGCCGTCACTGTTGGAATCAGCGGATTCCTCATCGGATACGGCGTTTCCAAGAACAGAAGCTCGAAGCTTGCAAGCATGCTTTCCAACGTGGCCTTCTTCCCGTACCTGATTCCGGCCATGGCTTTCGGATCGATCTTCCTTGCAGTGACATCCAAACTGGTGTTCCTGCGCGGAACGTTCCTGATCCTGGTCATTGTGGCCTCGGTCAAGTACCTGCCGTTTGCATCCAGAAGCGGAACCAGCGCCATGATGCAGCTGTCGGGAGAGATTGAGGAGGCGGCCATCATCGTCGGAGCTCCTTGGCACAAGAGAATGCTCAGGATTCTGTTCCCGATCCAGAAATCAAGCTTCATAAGCGGATTCCTGCTTCCGTTCGTGTCCTGTATCAGAGAGCTGTCGCTGTTCATCCTGCTTACTTCAAGCGGAACACTTATCACAACACTGCTGTCGTACTTCGATGAGAAGAACGTCGAGCAGATGTCGAATGGAATCAACCTGCTGATCGTTGCCATTGTCCTTATCGTCAACTTCACGATCAACAAGCTCACGGGAGCATCCATCGACAAGGGAATCGGAGGAAACTGATGCCTGAGATCATCATCAAGAATGTTACAAAGAGATGGGGCAGTTTTGTCGGTGTGGACAATCTGAACCTCACTATAGAAGACGGAGCGTTCATCACGCTTCTGGGACCCTCGGGTTGCGGAAAGACCACAACCCTGAGGATGATCGCCGGTCTGGAGACCCCTACCACCGGTGAAATCATCATCGACGGACAGACTGTGTTCAGCTCAACGCAGGGCATCAACATCTCGGCTGCAAAGAGAGACGTGGGTTTCCTGTTCCAGAACTACGCCCTGTGGCCTCATATGACGGTCTACCAGAACATAGCCTTCGGTCTCGAGACGCTGAAGTGGAGCAAGGAAGCCATCAAGGAGCGTGTCGCCGAGATGCTGAAGATGATGAAGATCGAGCAGTTCTCCGCCCGTTATCCCGCCGAGCTTTCCGGAGGACAGCAGCAACGCGTAGCCATTGCAAGGACGCTTGCTCCCAAACCCAAGGTACTGTTCATGGACGAGCCGCTTTCCAACCTGGATGCCAAGCTCAGAGGCGAGATGAGAACCGAGCTCAAGCGCCTTCACGTGGATACGGGATCGACGTTTGTCTACGTCACGCACGACCAGCTCGAGGCCATGACTCTTGCAACCAAGATCTGCCTTATGAACGAGGGTGTTGTGCAGCAGTATGACCCGCCGCTTACCGTCTACGGTCAGCCTGCGAACCTGTTTGTAGCCGACTTTGTAGGAAACCCGACCATGAACTTCATCCCCGGAAGAATCGGTTCCATTTCAGGAAACAGCGCAGAGGTGGAGCTTCTGGGCAAGAAGTTCACATTCACATCCTGCTGTCCGCTTGACGGCCTGAAGGGTGATGTTACTGTGGGAATCAGACCTGAGTTCCTTCCGATCTCTGACAACGGAAGCATTGTGGGCTCTGTCTATTCGACACTTCCGTCAGGAATGGAGACCACGGTCAAGATCAAGGTGGGCGACACAATCCTGTCGTCGGTCATGTTCGGATCTCTGAACTACGATGTGGACACCGACATAAGGTTCAGCATCTGCAGCGACAAGATCCTTCTGTTCGAGAACGAATCGGGTAGGATGTTCGCATCCGGGAGCATGAAGTAAGTTTTATGAAATTCGGAATGCCATCGCTCATCGAGTATACAAGCGTTGATGAGCACATCGATTTCTGCAGGAAGAACAATCTGGACTTCCTTGAGATAAACCTGACTTTTCCG
>JAJBWA010000099.1:0-7893 GCA_031935845.1 bacterium
AAGGAGAAAAACATGAAGAAAGTATTTATCGCAATTCTTCTGGTTCTTGCTCTGATCGCTCCGATGTTCGCACAGGGAGCTCAGGAGAAGAAAGCAACAATCGACAAGGATGCTCCTGTCACAATCGTTTTCTGGACACACGAGGATGCTGCACGTCAGAAACTCGAGGACCAGTGGCTTGACGAGTTCAGAGCTGCTCATCCGAATGTAACCATCGAGGTTGCAAGATACAACGCCGAGGGTCTCCGCCAGAACATGCAGACCGCTTATGCAGCAGGCAACGGTCCGACAGTCTGGAACCTGCCGATCGAGAACGCACACGAGTACATCGAGAACGGTCTTGTCGCTCCCGTCGATTACGAGGTCGTCGGATTCAAGAACGCCGATGACATGCTCGCACAGTATGCCGACGGCATGATCGACGCCGTGTACATGAACGGTGACTACTATGGAATTCCTCTTGAGCTGACCAACTGGTGTATCTTCGTTGATAAGGCAGTCTTCCGCCTTGCCGGACTTGATCCTGAGAAGGATTACCCCAAGACATGGGAAGACATGGTCGAGGTTTCCAAGAAGATCGTCCTCAGAGACGGTGACATCATCAAGAGAAGAGGATTCGACTTCAGATATTCCTATTCACTCACATACTTCGTCCCGATGGTCGAGCAGCTCGGCGGTTCACTCTCGGATAAGGATGGATGCGTGAACGAGGAAGCCTGGGTCAAGGCTCTCACATTCATGAAGAACTGGGGACCCAGCGGAGAGAACCTCGGTAACTCGACTCTCACAGCTCCCAGAAAGCTCTTCAACAAGCACAACCTGGACATCGCAATGGCCAACACAGGTCTGTATCAGGAGTCAAGAATTCTCTCCGAGAACCCGGACTTCTACAACAGCGGAGATTGGATGGTTGTTCCGTACCCCGTGTTCAAGGATGCAGTCAAGGACGTTGCAGCCTGCTACTATGGTCACTACTACCATGTCAACTCCGAGGCAACAGCACTTCAGCAGTACTGGGGCTGGGAGCTCATCAAGTACTTCCTGCTCACACCGGGCCATGCTGAGCTTTACCTCACACAGGTCGGTCTGATCCAGCCTCTGAAGACCCTCATGAACGGAGATGTCTACAAGAGCATGCCGTTCTCGGATGTCTTCAGCGCAGACTTCGCAAGAGCACACATTGTCTACAACGGAAAGAACTCTGCCGCCATCCAGACGGCTATCGACACCGCAATCAACAATGTCATGCTCCAGGGCGTCGATCCCAAGCAGGCATACAAGGATCTGCAGAAGACAGTTCTTGAGCTTCTCAACGACTGATTACTGTAAGTAGTTGATAAATCGATGGGCCACTTCGGTGACCCATCGATTGTTTGTATTATAAAGAAATCAAGGACTTTACCATGAAAACTAAAGTCAAGACCTACAGCATTGAAAGGAAACAGGCACGTTACGGTTTTGCCTTCACGGTTCCCTGTCTTCTGTTCTTTGCATTTTTCAGTTTCTACCCAATCATCAATGCTTTCATCACCAGCCTGACAAACCGCAGGGCCATCGGTAGAACCTGGGAATTCGTCGGTTTCGAGAACTACGCCTACCTCTTCACCAAGGAGAACGGCGGTTTCTCCCTCCTGAACTCCCTGAAGGCTACGGGACTGTTCACCTTGGGCTGCTTCATCCCGATGGTCGTGGTCTCTCTTCTTATGGCGGTTCTCATCATGCAACTCAGAAAGCCCGGACAGAAGAAGTTCTTCGAGCTTTCCTACTATATTCCGGCTGTCCTCTCGTCGGTTGTCGCGGCAACCATCTGGAGGATCATGTTCCAGCCCACGGGTCTGATCAACCAGCTGTCAAACTTCGTCATGTTCACAAGCGGAAGGGACTACAAATGGCTGACTGACAACGGAATGCTGGTCACTTCGACCATCATCGTCTACTTCTGGAAATACATCGGTTATTTCACCATCCTGTTCATAACGGGTCTTGCTTCGATTCCGCCTACCATCTATGAGGCAGCAATCGTCGACGGATCTTCAAGATGGCATACTTTCTGGAAGATTACGCTTCCTCTGCTGAAGCCGACCGTCATGCTGGTCTCCATCATGGCCATGCTGCAGTGTCTCAAGACGTTCAGTACTCAGTATATGTTCGTCGTCGGAGGCACGGCGAGAAAGCCGATTGACGTCATCACGATGAACATCTTCTACACCGGTATCCGTAACGGATTCCTTGGCAGGGCAAGCGCCATGTCTATCATCCTGTTCTTCATCATGCTTTTCTTCACGTACTTCCAGTTCGCTGCACAGAAGGGCGGTGAGGATGTCGAGTATTGATGGAGGTGCGCTATGAACAATCAGTATGTAGGTAAAGTAAGGGCCGGTGAGGTCATCACCCATATCTTCCTGATTCTGATTGTGGCTTTCGTCATCCTGCCGATCCTGTTCATGTTGGTCGCTTCCTTCATGGACTCGAGGCAGATAATGGCCATGCCGTTCAACTGGATCCCGAGCAAGTCTTATTTCGCATCTCCCACCAGGACGTTCTTCACGAACTTCGTGAAGGCCATACGTGGAAACAACAATAACAACATATTCTTCACGGCCATGCTGAACTCCCTGATCGTCGCAATCACATGTGCGGCGACGACGGTCTTCTTCTCGGCCCTCTGCGGATATGGTCTTGCGAAGTTCCGCTTCAAGGGCAGGAACATAGTCTTCATGTCCATCATGTCGACGATGATGATTCCGTTCGAAGCCATCATGATTCCCCTGTACATGGTATCCAAGATGCTCGGAATCATGAACACGTTGCCGGGTCTGATCATCCCGTTTGCAATCAGCGCATTCGGTGTGTTCCAGATGAGGCAGTACCTGCTGACGTTCCCGACCGAGTACCTCGATGCCTCGCGTGTCGACGGACTGGGAGAGTTCAACATCTTCCTCAGGATAGTTCTTCCGAACTCGACTCCTGTCATCGCAACCCTGGGAATCCTGTCATTCAGAAACCAGTGGGACAACCTGCTCTGGCCGATGCTCTGTGCACAGGCAGAGAAGCTCAAGACCCTGCCTCTGTACATCTCTGGATTCGCAGAGGAGAAGCAGACGGATGAAGGAGCCCTGATGGCCTGCGCACTGCTGGCTTCGATTCCGATGTTCGTCCTGTTCTTCACACTGTCCAAGTACTTCCTCGGAGGTGCTGCAGTCTTCGAGTCAAGAAAAGGCTGACATCATTTCCTCAAAAAGAAACCCGCTCGGCGAGCGGGTTTTTTATTGCTCTGAAGAGACTTACTGTCTTTTCATCTGGCGCAGGAACATGAAGACTGAAAGTGCCATGAACACCACTGTGTATCCCAGAACCCAGGGAAGATGGGGAAGGGCGGCGCTGAAGTCTCCCATGACCATGGCTCTCTCAAGTTCCACTGCATGTACGAACGGAAGGGCGTTTGCAACGGCATTGATGGCAGATCCCAGCATGCTGATGTCGAACCAGACTCCTGAAAGCCACGCGGAAAGGTTTGTCAGAAGGGCTCCACAGATTCCGCCTACCTGCTTCTCGTTCATAGTGCTTCCGCAGAGAAGTCCTACGGAGATGAAGAAAAGTGATGGAACCAGGTTCATCAGAATTGCCAGAAGAATGTTCGCGCTGAACTTCAGGCCCAGGATCATGGCCACAATATAGCAGATTGCGCTCTGTGCAAGACACAGCGGGAGCACCGGCAGCGTGTATCCCAGAATGAATTCATGGGCCTTGAGCGGGGTGGTGTAGAGCCTTGTGATGAATGCGCTTCCCCTGTCATGGGCAACAAGCTGCCCCGAGAACAGGGACATGAATGCAAGACCGAACACGGTGATTCCGGGTGTCAGGTGATGAAGTTCGAACATATCCACGGGAATGTTGGCCTGGATTATGGACAGAAGCAGAAGTACGACCAGTGGGAATCCCAGACCGAAGAAGATGGTAAGCTGATCCCTGAGCATCTCCTTCAGGGTCCTGCCTGCGAAAGATAGCATTCTTCTCATACTGCACCTCCTTTGACGATCTTGATGAAGGCATTCTCGAACTTGTCCTCACCGGTCTTCTCCTTGAGCTCGGCTGCAGTTCCGACCATCAGAAGATGTCCGTCCTTCATGACTCCGATCCGATCCGAAAGCTCCTCGGCTTCCTCCATGTAGTGGGTGGTCAGGATTATTGTCATGCGTTTCTTGAGGTCCCTGATGATGTCCCAGAGCTCGCTTCTGGCAATCACGTCCAGTCCAAGCGTGGGTTCGTCCAGAAAAAGGATCTTTGGATCGCTTACCAGCGCCATGGCGATGCTGAGCCTCCTCTGCCAGCCGCCCGAGAGCTTGGATGATTTCTTATCCGCGACTTTCTGCAGGTTGAAGCTCTCGATCATCTGTGCCGTCTTCTGTCTGCTGGTGGCAGTGTCGAATCCGTGGATGCCGCACATCAGCATCAGGTTCTCGCGTACGGAGAGATTCCTTGCAACGGCGGTCTCCTGCGGAGACATTGCGATGATTTTCTTCACTTCATCCGCTTCTGAGGCTATGCTTTTGCCTTCCAGCGTTGCCTCTCCGGATGTCGGGGAAGTGATGCAGCACAGCATCTTGATGGTGGTTGTCTTGCCGGCTCCGTTCACTCCCAGAAGGGCAAAGAGCTCACCCTCCCGGATCTCCAGATCAAGGCCGTCTACGGCCCTGATGTCCTTGTAGTCTTTTGTCAGTTTCCTTATCTCAATGGCGTTTTTCATCATTCGCCTCCATTTGCTTTGTCTTGAATCTATGCAGCAGTCCCTGGTATGTATCGGTCAGTACCGTGGATGCAAGGTCTATGTCAAAGTTGAGGTAAGATGTGGCGGCCAGGGATGCAATCCCGTGGACGCAGGTCCACATCTCAAGGTGGAAGAGGGCGGCCTGTTCCCTTGAAAAACCCGTGGCCTTCATTATCAGCGGCAGGACCTCAAAGAAGGTCTTGTCCTCGACATGTTCTGCATCGTTGGACCTGTCACGCATGAACAGGAGCTTGAACAGGTTCTTCTCTTCTATGGCAAAGCGTATGTATGCCATGCCGTTTGTCTTGTAGGGAGGAAAACCTTCGTTCCGCCCGAATTCCTTCCTGACATAATCGTTGTAGATATCCAGGCTTCTTCCCAGTACTGCCATGGTCACGTCTTCCATGCCGCTGAAGTTGGAGAATATCGGCTGCGTGGAGCATCCCAGTGCCTTTGCAAGGGCTCTGGCATTCAGGGAATCGGGACCCTGGGTCCTTACTATCTCCAGTGCGGCTTCGGTTATGCTGTCTTTGGTAACGGATATCTTTCTCGGCATAAAATAACAGTTGTTATATTATTCACCGGGGCAGATGATGTCAATATTCCAAGGAAACCCGGGCGGAAGTGTCCCCTTTTCGTGAAAAACAGTGAATCGGGGACACGGCGCAGAGATGAAACGCAAGAATCCTGACGAATTATCCTTCCTCCGGGACGCAGTGCATGTGGAGGGCGTCGATTACGCGGAATCCTTCCGCCTTTCCTTTCAGTGATCTGCATCCGTAGAAGAATGCGCGCAGTTTGAGATACAGCGTTACTGCGGCAAGGTCCTTGCAGCCTTCCGGATACTGGCTTTTGTTCGTCTTCAGTGCCTGGAACTGCTTCTGGATGTGTTTCTTTCCGGTCTTCACAAAGCGGTTTGGCTTTGCCGTCATGTAGAGTGCTATGGCCTTGACCGGTGCATACTTTGCACCCATGCGCTCCATGATTTCCTTGAACGGCGCAAGCTTTGCCACCAGCTTGCATTCCCTGCCGATGTTCAGGTGATCGATATGGCACTCGTTGGGAACATCGGGGTCCACGGCAAAGATGATGTCCGGCTGGAAGACTCCCACACGCACGGCTATGGCCTTGCGGACTTCCTCAAGGTCGTAGAAACCGCCGTCGCAGTAATCCAGGAAGTGGATGTCGTCCACGCCCAGCACCTTTGCACTGGCCGTGGCCTCCGCCTGCCTGATCTTTATCAGCTGCTCCGGTGTGGTTCCCTTAGGTGCGTTTCCCAGCCCGTAGCGGCCGTCCAGGACAATCAGGAAGCTTATTTCCTTGCCCATGGAGGCCAGCTTTGATACGGTGGCGCCGCATCCGATCTCGATGTCATCCGGATGCGGGCCAATGAATAGGTATCTGGAGAAACTGTCCAGTTTGGGAAGAGGCGCTGCGGCCTTCATGACCAGACGTAGCATGCTCATTCGTTGACAAGGCTCCTGCGGTACTCGAGCTCCTTGCAGATCCTCTCGTACTCCGGCTCATCCAGCTTGTACTTGGCCCTGTACAGGAAGAAAGCCACAAGCATGAATGCGAGCGGAACTATGGTCATTGCAATCAGGAGGCCGATGCTCTGGCTCTTCTGGACGTTTGCAAGCAGAGCATCGATCACGCCGGTCTTGTTGTAGGAAGCATCCATGGCGGCTGCGTTCTCTGCAGAAGAGATTCCGTTGGTGATGTCGGTGACCTTGAAGATAAGGTATGTGGCGCTTGTCAGTGCAACGCAGATTGCGCTTCCGAGCTTGGTGAAGAACGGCCTGAGGGATGAGATGATGGCCTCGGCGCGCTCTCCGTGCTTATGCTCGTTGTACTCGACCGTGTTGATGATGGAGATCATCATGATCAGATAGAAGCCGTACTGACCGAAGTTCGCCAGCATGTAGCCTACCGTGATCACATAGAACTTGATCATCGTGGACGGCATGAACAGGCCTGCAAGCAGCATGGTTGCATAACCGACTATGGCGGCGTTCTGGAGGATACCCATAAGTCTCTTTCTCTGGAACTTTCTGGAGATCATCGGATAGAAGACCATCAGGAAGGCCGTGACGGACATTCCGAGCATGGTGAACAGCGAGTAGAGGCCTCCGGCATAACCGAACTCGAAATAGATGTAGAATGATCCGAGTCCGCCGACCACAAGACCGTTTCCGATCTGCTGGAGCAGGAAGATCAGCGATATCCACATCAGCTGGTCGTTGCCCGTGATTGTCTTGACGATCATCTTCAGGCTGATCTTGGGAGCCGGCTTTGCCATGTCGCTGCGGTTCTCCTTGACTCCGAACAGAGTGAACAGCATGAACAGCGGGGACAGTATGCAGATTATGATGGCCACGATTCCGTAGGCCGTGACTGCGTTTCCGCCGATGGCCATTCCGCCCGTGGTGAGCATCGGAATCAGGACCGATGCCAGCGTGCTTCCGATTCCCGCAAAGAGCGTGGCACGGGAAGTGAACTGGTTTCTGGTATCGGTATCGGATGAAAGGGCCGGAACCATGCCCCAGTAGGAGATGTCATTCATCGTATACGTGATGCTGTAGAGGAAGTAGATGACTCCGAAGTAGATCACGAATGACCAGCCGTTGATGCCTGAGTTGTTGAATGCGGCGATTACGACAAGGCTTGACGTGACGCCTCCGATGAGGAGCCAGGGCTTGAACTTGCCCCATTTTGTCCTTGTCTTCTCGATGATGTTTCCCATGATGGGGTCGTTGAGGGCATCGAAGACCCTTGCAGCCACCATGATTGCGGTTATGGCCGTCAGCTGTGCGGCAGTAAGATTCTTGGTGATGAGGACGAAAGTCAGAAGGAAGTTTGCGAACAGGGCATAGACCATGTCCCTTCCGACGGTTCCGAGCGGATACATCAGAAGGTTTTTCCGGACCCTCTCAGTGTGTGCCATATGTGCCTCCATTGTTCTGCGTATTATTGTTACACGTAATACTCAGTATACAATGGGAATCACGCGTTATCCACAACTTTTCTGTACGGGCCGATCATTCCTTCGTTACTACCGTCATGCAGTTCCTGCAGGTTGCCTTGTAGTGTTTTCCGTTCTGTTGCAGATGATATGTGTTGTCACG
>JAJBWA010000100.1:0-23384 GCA_031935845.1 bacterium
AACAAAAGAACTGAAGGGGCAGTCACTCGAAATGACCGCCCCTTCTTTTTTTTCGCAACCATCCGGACAATCTCGTCGTCATTCGTTCAAGCCGTGCAACAAGCACTGTCTTTCACTCATTCCTTGACCTTGTCTCGGCTGCTTGCGAAAACCCAAAACAATCACAGCCTGCAAACGGAATTGCTTGAAACAGTAATACTTTGATTACTCCAGCGTAAGGAATGCCTTGTAGCATTTGTAGGCCTGCTCGATATCATAGGAAGAAGTGATCTCCCAGGGTGCGTGCATGCTCAGAACCGACACACCGCAGTCCAGCACGTTCATTCCGTACTCTGCAGCATAGTGGGCGATGGTTCCGCCTCCGCCTGTATCCACCTTCGACAGCTCGGCGTTCTGGAAGTAGATGTCGTTGGCGTAGAGCTTGCCTCTGACTTTGGCAATGAACTCCGGGTTGGCATCTGAAGCTCCGCTCTTTCCCCTGGCTCCTGTATACTTGTTGAACACAACGCCGCGTCCGAGGAATGACGAATTGTAGATGTCATACAGGCTGGGGTTCAGCGGATCGAATGCCGAGTTCACGTCACTTGAAAGCATGTAGGAGTTTGCCAGTGCCCTTCTGACTGCAAGCTCGGGATTTCCCTTGACATTCAGTCTTGCAACTACTTCCGCCACAGCATTGTCCAGGAGATGGGAGTTCATTCCGGTTGCGCCGGCGCTTCCGATCTCCTCCTTGTCCGCCAGGATGCAGCAGCTTGTCCTCTTCTGGTCCTTTCCCTCGACCATTGCAATCAGCGATGTATAGGCACAGACCCTGTCATCCTGGCCGTATCCGAGGACCAGGTTCTTGTCGAAACCGAGGTAGCGGGCTTTTCCGGCGGGAACGATTTCCAGCTCGGCCGAGGCAAAATCCTCTTCCTTGATTCCGTACTTGTCCTCGAAGAACTTCAGGACCTTGTTCTTTCCGTCACCGAGTGTGTACTTGTTGCTCTCTGGATCATGGTAGTCCTTGACGTTGGGATAGACGGTGAGGATGGCATCAAGCTTCTCGCCTTCGACGAAATCGGAAGCGGGTTTCTTCATCTGCTCCTGGGCGATGTGCGGCAGGATATCCGAGATGCAGAAGACGGGATCTGCGGGGTCGTCACCGATTGCGATGTCCACTCTGGTTCCGTCGGCCTTCACCACTATGCCGTAGATTGCAAGCGGGATAGCAAGCCACTGGTATTTCTTGATTCCACCGTAATAATGGGTGTTGAGATAGACGATTCCGGACTTGTAGAGCCTGTCCTCGTAGATCGGGTTCTGCTTGGCATCGAGCCTGGGCGAATCGATGTGGGCGCCGAGGATATTCATGCCCTTGCTGATGTCCTCTGTCCCGATGTTGAACATGATCAGGCTCTTGCCCATCTTGTTTATGTAGACCTTGTCACCGGCCTTGAGGCTGTCGAAGTCCTCGATGTTCCTGTATCCGTTCTGCTCTGCTATGTGTATGGATGATTCCGTGCACAGACGCTCTGTCTTGTTGCAGCTGATGAAATCGATGTAGTTGTCGATGAGTCTTTCCATGGATCTCCTCCATGGAGAATCTACCATTATAAGCTGGCGAACTCAAGGGTTTTGGGATGACGGCCCTTTCGGCAGATGACATCCATGATGCATTTCTCCATCATGATGCTCTGCATGGTTGTCCCGCATTCCTTTATCTTTATGTCGTACTCGGCAAGGGTCACAAGTATGCGCTCGATGTCCTTCTGCGTATACGTGCTGCAGCAGTCCCGGTATATCTCCCTGTCCTTGGGCATCGAGATGGGCCGGTCTCCGTCAAAGACTTTCTTTGTGAATGCGCTGTTGTCCTCTCCGTACCTCAGGCTCATGCCGCAGCCGTTCTTCACGTTGATCTGCACGGACAGGGCCCTGCGGAAGTAAGAGGACAGTCTGGATGCGCACATGGCAGTAACTGTTGCGGCATCCTTGGTCCTGAGCAGGGTATGCAGACACTCCAGTGCGCTCTCCAGCTTGCCTCGTGCGATATACGAGAACAGCGTGAACTCGTTCTCCTCCCTCGTATGGCTCAGGAACTCCTCAACGTCTTCATAGGTAACAGATGTCTTCCCCGGGACTGTCTTGAGGAAGATTACCATCTGGGAGCATGTGCTCTCGAATTCCTGAAGGTTGTTCTCCACCCTTTCGATGATTGCCGTGATTGCCTTCTGGTCTATGGAGAGGCCGTTCCTTCTGAAATAGGAGGAAAGCCATTCGTTCTTCTTGCTTTCAAAAAGCTCGTAGAACTTGACAATGAAGTCCTTTCCCTGAGCCTCAACTGCACCCATGACGGAGGAATTCACATACAGTTCCGTACTGGTCATGATCAGCGTGGCGCAGTCGGAGGGATTGCGTATGTACTCCACAAGCGGCTTGACCTTGTCTGCTGTCTTTATCTCCTGGACTTCATCCAGAATCACCAGCTTGTGGTCGGCAAAGAGGTCGTTGTTGTTCAGCTGCGCATAAAGCTCGGCCTCGTAGTCGTCGAAGGCATAGAACTTCGAGACATCACAGGACCCTATCTGAGAACGTATCTTGCTTATGAAATCTTCCTTGAGACCCTTCTCTGGCCCCAGAAGAAGATAGGATTGACCCACGGTCACCTCCCGTACTGGCGGATTATCATGAGAAGTTTACCATGAATCTCACAGTGTGTGGAGACCATCACCTTGTAGGCTGGGTTTGCGGGATGAAGCTCGTAGCGGTCACCGACGCGGTAGAAATGCTTGAGCGTGATGCCGTAGTTCTCTTCCTCTCCGATGCTGGCGGCAACGATGTCGCCGTTCTGGGCGTAGCTTGTCTTCTTGATGATTGCGATGTCCCCGTCGTTGATTCCGTCCTCGATCATGCTGTCGCCGCGGATGCGCATGGCATAGAGCTGGTCGGCAGCGGACGTTCCGACAAGATCCTCGGGAAGAGAGATGAACCCGTCGTAGACCTCCTCCGATTCAATGGGTGCGCCGGCAGCAGTAGTACCGAGAATGGGGACCTTTATCACCGAATTGCTGTCAGGCGTCGACCTCTTGAGAAGAGCCATTCCGCGCGGCAGGTTGTCCGCGGTCTTTATGATGTTCTTCTTCTCAAGCGCACGGAGGTGGTCGTAGGCGGCCTTGGGAGAGAAACCGAAATGGTTTCCTATGTCACGAAGGCTCGGAGCATAGCCGTTCTCATCGAAATAATGCTCGATGAAAAGTGCGATTTCCTGCTGTCTTTCAGTAAGTCCCTTCATGATCATACCCCCAGTGTGTTAAGTACTTTACTTCATGTTATCACACCGCTTATCAAAAGTTAAGATGGTTTTGAAACATTTTTCGAGTTTTTTCGGGCTATGATTCTTGGCTGAGGAAAAACGGTATATACTTTCCGTTGCAACAAGAGGTTGAAATGAAGACATCGATCGATTTGAACGGAAAGACCATTCTCGTAACCGGATCTCCGGGGTTCATCGGAGCAAATCTTGTAATCAGACTTCTGTCCGAGATGAAGAGCGGAACTGTGGTCTCCTTGGACAACATGAATGACTATTATGACGTCTCCCTCAAGGAATGGCGTCTTTCTCAGATTGAGAAAGCAGCAGCGAAGTCTACTGTAAAGCATGTCTTCATCAAAGGCTCGATTGCCGACAAGCAGCTGTTGGACAATACCTTCGGAAAGTACCATTTCGATGTCGTCGTGAACCTTGCGGCTCAGGCCGGTGTAAGATATTCGATCGACCATCCTGATGTCTACATAGAGTCCAACATAATCGGTTTCTACAACATCCTCGAATCCTGCAGGAACCATCCCGTGGAGCATCTTGTCTACGCAAGCAGCAGCAGCGTGTACGGCGGAAACAAGAAGGTGCCTTTCTCGACTGAAGACAAGGTGGACAATCCTGTTTCACTGTATGCGGCGACAAAGAAGAGCAACGAACTTCTGGCTCATGCATACTCAAAGCTCTACAACATCCCCTCCACAGGACTCAGGTTCTTCACCGTATATGGCCCTGCAGGAAGACCCGACATGTTCTACTTCTCGGCAACGCAGAAACTGGTCAGAGGTGAGACAATCAAGATCTTCAACTACGGGGACATGAAGCGTGACTTCACATACATAGACGACATAGTGGAAGGCATCTACAGGGTCATTCAGGGTGCCCCGAAGAAGGAAAACGGCAAAGACGGTTTGCCGATTCCTCCTTATGCTGTCTACAACATAGGTGGCGGAACTCCGGAGAACCTTCTGGACTACATCAGTACCCTTCAGGAAGAACTGGTAAATGCAGGAGTGCTTCCCAAGGACTATGACTTCGAAGGTCATAGGGAACTGGTGGGAATGCAGGCAGGTGATGTGCCCGTTACCTATGCAGACAGCAGAGCCTTGGAAGACGATTACGGTTTCACGCCAAGTATCGGCATCAGGGAAGGCCTGAGGGCTTTTGCCAGATGGTATGCCCGGTACTACGGGAAGCAGGCATAGGATACGTCACAGCAGTCCGGCTGCCGTGAGCACCTCACGCGTGGCGGAATACCGTCCATTGTAGGCAAGTTCCTCAATCTCCACCGGAAGCGGGATGTCCTTCTTCATGGTAATCAGGCTCCTGTTGAGCGGCAGACGGTCCTTTCCGATGTTCATCAGGACCTTTATCCGGTTGCTTCTGTCGTTCATGTAGTTCTGAAGCAGGCTGTCCAGCGTCCCGTAGTCCCTCATCAGCCTTGAAGCGGTCTTCGGTCCTATTCCCTCGACGCCCCTGATGTTGTCGGCGTGGTCTCCCGTGAGGCTCTTGAAGTCCACGTACTGGCTCCCCGTTATGCCGTATTTCTCCATAAGTGCCGGCCCGTCCATGAAAACGCTGTTTTCCCCGCGGTAGCGCAGGATCCTTACGCCGCTTCCGATGAGCTGGTAGAAATCGCTGTCGTGCGAGCAGATGGTGATTTCCGTCTCATCCATGTATCTGTGGACATAGGAAGCAATCACATCGTCAGCCTCATGGACCTTTGTCTCATACCATCTGACTCCCATGATGTCCAGTACCCTGAAGGCATCGGGAAGCTGTATGAACGGATTCTGCTCTTCGGGAACATCGGAATAGTCCTGTCTGGTGGCCTTGTAATCCGGATCGATATCCGTCCGGGGATTGTGGTGCGCTCCGTCAAAGACCGTAAGGACGTGTGTGGCCTCCGTCATCCTGATGATTCTCAGCATGGCGCCCGTGAAACCCATCACGCCCTGTATTGCCTTGCCGTCTTCATTGATGATCCTTGAAGGCATGCCGCAGAACATCTGGAACCAGAGGTTCATGCCGTCGACCAACAGCAGCATGCGTCATCTCCCGTATGAAGAATCGATGTTGAGCTCCGCACGGTATTTGCCCACGGTACGCCTTGCGCACTTGATTCCGCGTGAGAGCAGCATGTCGGAGATCTTCTGGTCCGAGAGGGCTCCGTTTTCCGATATGATTTCAGCAATCATGTCCTTTACCACGTTCCTCGATACACTGGCCTGGTCATCCGAAGTGGTGGACACACCCTGTGAGAAGAAATACTTGAGCTGGAAGAGACCCCAGTCGGTATCCACCCATTTGCTCTGGGCCAGTCGGCTCATCGTGGTCTCATGTACGCCGATCTTCTCGGCTATGTCCTTCAGCGTCATGGTCTTCAGGTAACGCGGACCCTTGTAGAAGAACTCGCTCTGATACTCCATTATCGCCGCGGCGGCCTTGTAGAGGGTCTGGAACCTGAGGTTCACCTGGTTTATCAGATTGCGCGCCTGCCTTACGGAGTCGCGGATGTACGCGGAGGCCTCCTTGGCTTCCTGTCCCGTCAGTTCATCCGCCATGGACTCGAAACCGGGCGTGATCTCCAGATTGGGGATGTCACCGCGGTTGAGCTCCAGCACAAGGGTGCCGTTCTTGTTGCGGATGGAGAAGTCCGGCTCCACGGCAGATATTCCGTCAGACGAGTAATTCTGCCCCGGATAAGGAGTAAGGCTCTTTAGAATGGAGTAGAACGTCTGAAGGTCTTCTTCAGATATCCCGAGTGCAGATGCCACTTCCCTGAACTTGCCGGCCTTGAGTTTCTCCAGATGGACATTGACCATCTCCGAGAAGATCTCAAGATCCTCCGGTGCCATTCCGGACAGTTTTGCCTGCAGTATCAGCGACTGCCTGAAGTCCGGGACGCAGATGCCGGCAGGATCAAAACCCTGTACCAGTTCCACAGCCTGGTCGATCTCTTCCCGGCTGTAGCGTGAGTTCTCGAAAAGTGCCTCCAGCGGGAGCATGTAGAAACCGTTCTGGTCGAGGTTGCTGATGAGCATCTCTCCGATTTCACGGACCGTGTCGGAAACCCTGACCTCTCCCAGCTGGGTCATCAGGTGTTCCTTCAGCGTTTCTCCCGGTGCACTGGAATTCTCTATCATCATCTGCTTTCGGTCGGAGGCTTCCGGATCCGAGTAGCTCATGTCCTCATAGAACGAGGAATCGGCATCCTCCATGCGGTCGTCGAAGGAGCTCTCTCCGGGAGCAGAGATGTTCATGTCATATTCCGAATCGGGAATCTCGAGTGCGGGATTGCTTTCTATCTCCGACTGGATGTGGGCCTTCAGTTCCAGAATCGGCATCGGCAGAAGCGCAAGCGACTGCAGCATCTGGGGAGAGAGCGTCTGCTCGGTCTTCAGACTCTGATTCAGAACCAGGGCGCCGTCCATCACTGCTCCTCGAATGATTCGCCGAAATAGATGTCGCGCGCTATCTCGTTGGCCAGCAGTTCCTGCTTTCCGCCGGATACCAGGATGTTTCCGTCACTGATGATGTGCGAGCATGTGGTGATGGACAGGGCGTCGCGCACGTTGTGGTCCGTAAGCAGGATTCCTATTCCCAGACGCGCCAGCGAGCGCACTATCTGCTTGATTTCATAGACCGCCTTGGGGTCGATTCCGGCAAACGGTTCGTCCAGCAGCAGGAAGCGCGGGCTGGTTGCAAGGCATCTTGCGATCTCTGTCCTCCTGCGCTCTCCTCCGGAAAGCGTGTAGCCTTTCTGCCTGGCAAGGTGCGTCAGACCGAATGAGCGCAAGAGGCCCCTGACGATCTCTTCCTTTCGCTTTCTGTCTATGTCGCTCCTTGTCTCCGCCACCAGCCTGATGTTGTCCTCCACGCTCAGCTTGCGGAAGATCGAAGGTTCCTGCGGCAGATAGGAGACTCCCATGCGTGCACGCTTGTACATGGGCATGTCCGTGACGTCGATTCCGTTGACGGATATCTTTCCGCCGTTGTTGGCTATGAAGCCCACGATCATGTAGAAGGTGGTGGTCTTTCCGGCTCCGTTCGGGCCCAGAAGACCGATTATCTGGCCTCCCTCCATGCTGAACGATATGTCCTTGACGACCTCGCGTTTTCCGTAGACTTTCCTGAGATGTTCTATCTGAAGTGTGTTAGCCATTGAACTCTCCGGAAATCGTCCCGTAAAGGGAGATTGCATTGGTATTCAGGTCCACGACTATCATAGCGGCCCTGTATGTATCGTTGTTCCATGTGACGTTGGCGTTGCCCTTGAGCGATACGGTATTGTTCTCTCCGTCGTACTCTATGGAGTCGGCACGGCATACCATCAGGCCCTCGTCGGTGACCTTGAGGATCTTTGCCATCATCTGGAGCTTCATGAGACGTCTGCCCATGTCGTACTCGAACCATGCGCCCGAGAGTGCAACCTCATGCTCCGTGTCCTGGATTTCTATCCAGCTGTCCGACCGGACTATTCCGTCGGTCCTGTCGTAGATGAGGTCCGGACTCGTGAAGCTGATGCCCTTGTCGCTTTCGGTGCACCTGACGTCTCCGCTGCATGTGACGTAGCGGTAGTTCTCGCCGTAGAGCTCTATGGATTCGGAGGTGAGTTCCACGCTATCGGTGCTCACGCGTGCTCCTCCCGAGAGGATGACCCGTCTGTTGCCCTCCTGCATGTCGATCCTGGTGTACCCGCCGGAGAAGGAAATCTCCGATGCGGCCAGTGCAAATAAGGAGAGGGTCAGGATGATGATTGTCAAAACTGCTCTTCTGTATGTCTTCATTCCGTGAATGTCCCCTCCAGTATGGTTCCGAATTCATAGAGGTTCTCGTCCGCCACTGCGCTGAATCCCTTTGCCCTGATTCTGGTTCCGTCCCCGTATGAAACGGTGACCTCTCCGGAACACATGAGCGAGTTGTCGTTTCCGTCCCACACGACGGAATCCGCCTCGATGACCGTAGTGTTGTCATCATCCGTCAGCTTCACCCACACGTTTCCGCTCAGGGTGGCGTGCTTGTTGTCGGACGATACCGTGGCCTTGGCGCAGTTTCCTACAAGAGAACTCCCTCTGTTGAAACTCACGTTCTCAAGCACCGTGTCACGGCCTGTCCCGTAGATCGAGATAAGCCCTGCCTGCATGACCATGGGACTGTCGTCCTGCTGGCTCAGGGTGTAGACCGCATCCTTCATGACCATGTCCGGAAGCTCCTGCTCTCCGATGGGGATTTCTCCCGAACCGGAGCGTGAGCATGAAGCCAGTGAAAGGATCACGAGGACTGCAAGCAAAAAACATGCCATGTGCGGTGCTTTCATGAAACCAATAATACTACGGAACAGGTACTATTGCAAAGTAGTGCCCTGAAATGATAGCTTTCAGACATGAGGATTCTGTTTCTTGGAGAGATCGTCGGACGCTGCGGAATAGGCGTCATCAAGAATGCCCTTAAGGACTACAGGCGCGACAACGGCGTCGATCTGGTCATAGCCAACGGAGAAGGCGCTACAAGCGGATTCGGGCTGGGCTTCCAGAATGCCGTATCCCTCCAGCATATGGGAATAGATGTCCTTACCATGGGCGAGAAATCCTTCTTCAAGCTGGACATGGTGGAAGGCATTGCCAAGCGTTCAAGCATCCTCAGACCGGCCAACTATCCAGAATCCGTTCCCGGCCGCGGCATCAGGTATGTCACGGTAGGAGAAAAGAAGGTCTGCGTGATCAATACGCTGGGTATGTGCAACTTCAACAACCCCCATCTGAACAACCCGTTCCTGTCGGCAGAAGTCATTGTTGAGAAAGCACTTGCCGAGACTCCGATAGTACTTTATGTGTTCCATGCATCAGCTACTGCGGAAAAGATAGCCATGGGCAGGCTGCTGCAGGGCAAGGCCAGCGCCGTAGTCGGAACGCACAGCAAGGTCCTTACCGCAGATGCCTCGATTCTTGAAGGTGGTACCGCATATATTACCGACCTCGGAAGGTGCGGCGCATCTGTAAGCGTGGGTGGTTTCGAGCCCGAGCATGAAATCCGCAAGTTCAGGACGCAGGTACTGACGAGGTCACATGAAAGCTGGGAGAAGCCCCGGATGCAGGGTCTTCTGGTGGATGTGGATGATTCCACGGGTAAGGCCGTAGGCATCCGGACCGTATGTGAGGATGTCGCCGTGGAGATCCCTCCTGCAAAAAAGGACCAGGCCGGCTGATTCAGTCCTCTTCGGCAGGGAAGCGCCTCATCATTTTTCTCTTTACGGTCATCGCCACTATGAAATGACAGAGTCCCGTTATTCCCCATGAAATCGGATACGATATGTAGACCGTACCCAGGCTGAGGTTCGCCCTTGCTATCGTGAATATCCAGACAACCCTCAGGACGCAGCAACCCAGAAGGGTTACTATGGTCGAGATTATCGGACGGTTCAGACCCCTTACGATTCCCGATCCCGTGTCCATTGCCGCCAAGAACGCATAGCCTGTAAGCATGTAGATGAGTCTTATGGAACAGACCTCGATGGCGTCCGGCGAACTGAGATATATCCTTGCAAGCGGATACCTCAGCGCCATTATGATCAGGGCCATGACCTCGGCTATCGTCAGCGAGGCTAGATAGCAGTCCCTGATCACCTTGCCCATGCGCCTGAACATCTTTGCACCGTAGTGCTGGCTTGTGAACGTAACTGCGGCCTGGCACACCGAATTGGTGGCCACATACGCGAAGCTCTCTATGCTCTGACCCGCCGAGTTTCCGTCTATTACGGCGGAACCTCCCGGAAACCGGGTGTTGTTGATGCTGATGATGCTGCTCTGGATCAGCATGTTCGACAGCGAGAACAGAATCCCTTGTATCGCCGCAGGAAGACCGTTGTACACGATTCCCTGCAGGGCGTGCTTCTCCACTTTGAGCTTCCGGAACTCAAGCCTGCACCAACCTTTGTCCCTATGGAGTACGGCTGAAAGCACAATCATGGAAGCAATGTTCGATATCGTAGTAGCCAACGCCACGCCGTCCACAGACATCCTGAAGGCAAGGACGAAAAGCAGGTTCAGTCCGACGTTCAGCAATCCCGTGAGCGTGAGTATCACAAGCGGAGTCCTTGTATCTCCCTTTGCCCTGAATATGGCGATCAGGAAGTTCGTCATAGCTATGAAGGGGAGTCCGGCGAAGTATATCCTTGCATAAAGGTGTGCCAGTTCAAGGATATGCCCCTGGTCGCCAAGCAGAATCAGGACCCTTCTTCCTCCGATCAGACCCAGCGTCATGGCGACCAGTCCTGATACCAGGCCCACTATCAGCGACGTATGTACGGCTTCCTGAGTCTTCTGCTGGTCCCTTTCCCCAATGGACCGTGCGACCATCACGCTGGAGCCCACCGCGAACCCCATGAACAGGTTCAGCATGCAGCTCACCATGGCCGCCGTGGTACCGATGGATCCTATTGCCCCGTCGACCCCGGAGAGTCCGACCACAACCATGTCGGCCGCATTGTAGAGGTTCTGGATCAGGTTGGTCACCACAAGCGGCATGACGAACGCAAAGATCTTCCCCATCAGAGGTCCGTGGAGCAAGTCCGTGTCGTTGATGAAAGCCGCTCTTGATGTACGCATAACCTGATAATATAATTATTCCGGAAGAATTGATATGGACTGAGGCGGACAGGGATTGAACAAAAGAGAACCGGCCTGGCTTTGGAGAGAGAGATGAAATCGATAAGAGACATATACAAAATCGGAAAAGGACCTTCGAGTTCGCACACCATGGGTCCCGGATTTGCCGCGAAGATGTTCAAGGATGAGAATCCCAACGCGGATTCGTTCCGGGCAATCCTCTACGGAAGTCTGGCAAAGACGGGAATCGGTCATGGAACCGACAGGGTCATAATCGATACATTCGATCCGATCAAGGTCGATATCGAGGTGTCGGACGAGGATCCCGCAAAGCTCAAGCATCCGAACACCCTTGACCTCATAGCCATGAAGGACGGAAAGGAGATTGCGCGCCAGAGGTTCATCAGTATAGGCGGCGGAGACATCATCGTGGACGGCAGGTCATCACACAGGAAGAACAACCGCGAAGAGGATGTCTACATGGAGAATTCCTTTGCCGAGATCAAGCAGTTCTGCGCATTCAGATACATCGGTCTTGCCGAGTACATCGAACTCAGCGAAGGTCCCGAAATCTGGGATGTCCTGAGGGAGGTCTGGAACGCCATGAAGAACGAGGTGGAGGAGGGGCTCTCCAAGACCGGAGACCTTCCCGGTCCGCTCCACGTGCACAGAAAGGCCAAGTTCCTGTATGAGCAGGTACCTGTGAACAAGCATGCAGAGTTGGTCGAATCACAGCTTGTATGCTCTTATGCATATGCCTGCAGCGAACAGAATGCCGATAACGGAACAGTAGTTACTGCTCCGACCTGCGGTTCCTGCGGAGTCCTTCCGGCAGTCCTGTACTATCTGAAGAACAAGAGGAACCTTACGGACGACGCTGTCCTCAGGTGTCTGGGTGTTGCAGGTCTTTTCGGAGAGCTTGCAAAGCGCAATGCTTCCGTATCCGGTGCCGAATGCGGATGTCAGGCCGAGGTCGGGGTAGCTTGTTCCATGGCTGCCGCCGCCGCAGGCCAGGCGTTCGGCTACAACATCGATCAGATCGAGTATGCGGCGGAAGTCGCCCTCGAGCATCATCTGGGCCTGACCTGCGACCCGATCTGCGGTCTTGTCCAGATTCCGTGCATCGAGCGCAACGCCGTTGCGGCAATGAGGGCGCTCAATGCGGCAAACATCGCATATTTCCTTACAGGAACACGAAACATCAGCTACGACATGGTCCTGAAGAGCATGTATTACACCGGGTTGGACATGAACCAGAAGTACAGGGAGACTTCCGAGGGCGGACTGGCCAAGGCATTCTCGAGGAAAGGAAGCAACTCTTTTTAATTTGACATAGTTTCTAAACTTGTCAAGAAACCATTATTCCACTATACTTCAACCAGTTGAAAGAATTATAAGGTGGAATTATGGCAAAGAAACCGAAACACAATCCCAAGCCATGGGGTTTTCTGGATGAATTCAGGGGAGAGGGCAAGCTGTTCAACGCCGAATGGCCCACTCTGAACGAGCAGTTCGACATCACGGTCGCACGCTTTCCGAACAACAAGGCTTTCGAGGTCTTCACTCCCAAGCACGAACTCTTCACATACAAGGAAGCCCAGACCATCATCAAGGGAGTGGCCAACAAGCTCTATGAGATGGGTGTCAGACACGGAGACAAGGTAGGTCTTACGGGAAAGAACAGTCCCGAGTGGGCCATGGCATATCTTGCCATCGCCTATGCCGGTGCCACGATCGTTCCCGTCGATTATGCCCTCGGTGACGACGTCATCGCACATCTTCTGACTTTCGCAGAAGCCAAGGTCCTTTTCATCGACAACGAGAAGATCGACCGCGTGAACATCGACATCCCCAAGATCTCGCTTGACGGGGATGGGGAGAACAGCCTCTTCGGAATGCAGAGCTCCAAGAGCCACAAGATCGAGCTTTCATCCAGCAAGGACATCGCCGCAATCCTGTTCACAAGCGGAACAACCGGAACTCCCAAGGGCGTCATGCTCAGTCATGAGAACCTGACTTCCGATGTCTGGCAGGCACAGGGACTTATGAACATCTACGATGATGACGTCTTCTACGCCATTCTTCCGATCCATCATGCATACACGATGCTTGCGGTCTTCCTCGAGTCCATCTCATCCGGTTCCAAACTGGTGTTCGGAAAGAAGCTGATTGTCAAGCAGCTCCTCAAGGAGCTCCAGCAGGGAGAGGTCACGATGTTCCTCGGTGTCCCGATGCTCTTCAACAAGCTGATAGCCGGAATCATGAAGGGCGTGAAGGAGAAGGGAGCGTTCGTCAACGGACTCATCCATGCAATGATGGGCCTCAGCGGGTTCCTGAAAAAGACATTCGGCATCAAGGTCGGAAAAAAGTGGTTCAACTTCCTTCTCAAGAAGGTATCTCTCGACAAGATAAGGATCTGTATTTCCGGCGGCGGACCGCTTCCGGCATCGACGTTCAAGCAGTTCAACCAGCTTGGAATCGATTTCGTCCAGGGTTACGGACTCACCGAGACCAGCCCGATCATCAACCTCAACCCGATTTTCGACTACATAGAGTCCAGCGTCGGAAAGACACTTCCCGGAGTTGAGGAAAAGATCGTCGATCCTGATTCCGACGGTAACGGCCTGATCTATATAAAGGGTTCGATGGTCATGCAGGGTTACTACAAGAATCCCGAGGCCACGGCAGAGATCCTCTCATCCGACGGATGGCTGAACACCGGAGACATCGGACACCTTGACCACAGGAACTATCTGTACCTCACCGGAAGACAGCGCAACATCATCGTCACGGAAGGCGGCAAGAACGTATTCCCGGAGGAAATCGAGGACAGCTTCCAGCTCTATGACGATATCGACCAGATCTGCGTCAGAGGCTATGTGGCCGATGCCGCAAAAAAGGTCGAGGGCATCATGGCCATCGTACATCCTTCCGATGCATGTGCGGCCAAGTTCAAGGACGACACAAAGGGTCTGCTGGACCATATCGGATCCATCATCACCGAGGTCAACGCCACGTTCCCGAGCTACAAGAAGATCCGCAAGCTTGCTCTGTACATGGAGAAGTTCCCCGTGTCATCAACAGCCAAGATCCAGCGCTTCAAGATCGGCGACATCGACGAGAACCTCACCAAGATGATCTGATTTTTCATGAAGTTTCGATATAGCCTGCGGTCCTGTTGACTGCAGGCTTTTTTTGTTGGATTCTTGTTGCAGGAGTGTAAGGAAATGGAATACAGGGTTGAGCATGATTCAATGGGCAATGTCAATGTTCCCGCAGACAGGCTCTGGGGCGCTCAGACACAGAGAAGCGTGCAGAATTTCCGCATAGGTGCAGGCCTGGAGCCGATGCCGGCAGAGATTGTCCATGCGTTCGGCATACTCAAGAAGGCCGCGGCGCTGGCAAACGCAGATCTTGTGCCTGCAATGATGACGCAGGCCAAGCTCAAGGCAATCACTGCTGCATGTGATGAGGTGATTTCGGGAAAGCTCAACGACCATTTTCCGCTTGTGGTCTGGCAGACCGGAAGCGGCACCCAGAGCAACATGAATGCCAATGAGGTGATAGCCAACAGGGGCAATCAGATTGCGGGGGAGAAGATCCTGCATCCCAACGATGACGTCAACATGAGCCAGAGCTCCAACGACACGTTTCCCACCGCCATGCATATTGCTGCGGTAACGGCAATTGAAGACAATCTGATTCCCGCGGCAGAGGAGCTCGTAGAGACATTGAAGCGGCTTGAAGCCGAGAACAAGGGCGTAGTAAAGAGCGGAAGGACCCATCTGCAGGATGCCACTCCCATTGCGTTCAGCCAGGAGATATCAGGCTGGAGGGCAAGCGTAGAGAGGGACATCGAGCTGCTGCGCACGGCCCTCAAGCCGTTGGGTGAGCTTGCCTTGGGCGGAACCGCCGTAGGAACAGGCCTCAATGCACCTGAAGGTTTTGCCGAAAAAGTGGCCCGGAAGGTAAGTGAACTGACCGGAAAACACTTTGTAAGTGCTCCGAACAAATTCCATTCGCTGACCTCGAAAGATGAAATAGTGTTCGCACACGGTGCCGTGAAGGCCCTTGCCTGCGACATGATGAAGATTGCCAATGACGTGCGCTGGCTGGCAAGCGGTCCCAGACTCGGCCTGGGCGAAATCACGATTCCTGCCAACGAGCCCGGCTCATCGATCATGCCCGGAAAGGTGAACCCCACACAGTGCGAGGCAGTGACCATGGTCGCGGTGCAGGTTATGGGAAATGATGTGGCAGTCGGCATGGCTGCAAGCCAGGGCAACTTCGAGCTCAACGTGTTCATGCCTGTGTGTGCCTACAATTTCCTCCAGTCCGTGCGGCTGCTTTCCGACGCAGTCACGTCATTCGACAGGAACTGCGTGTCAGGGATAAAGGCAGACAGGGACAGGATGAAGGCGAACCTCGACAAATCCCTGATGAACGTTACCGCACTTAATCCGTACATCGGATACGAGAAGGCGGCTGCAGTTGCCAAGAAAGCCTACGGGGAGAACCTTACTCTCAAGGAGGCATGTCTTGAGCTCGGCTTCATGACGGAAACGGAGTTCGACAAGGTGTTCCACCCTGAACAGATGATCTGATCAGCTCTTGTGTATGTGCGGCAGGTTCCAGTCGAACTTCTTTGCCAGGAAGCGTATCAGGATTACCAGAACAAGACCTGCCGCCATGGCGGCATACTGGTTCGTGTCCCAGAGAAGGCATGTCGCAAGGGCCCCTGCTATTGAAGCCACTGCATAGATGTGCCGTACGAAGATTGCGGGAACTTCATTAGCCAGAAGATCCCTCAGGACTCCGCCTCCGACACCGGTAATCACACCCAGGAAAGTGCAGAGGAACAGACCTCCGTCCGTCATGGTCTGTCCCACGATCACGCCGTTGACCGTGAATGAGGCAAGGCCGATGGTGTCGAACCAGAACAGTGTCTTTCCGAATATGTGGTTCATCTTGGGCTTGGACTTTCCGCTGAGGTGGAAGTACAGGAAGAAGAATACCAGGTTCGCCACTATGAATGCCACGGTAACATAGGAAGGATCGCGGAACATGCGCGGAGGTACCGATCCTATGGTTATGTCGCGTGTGGCGCCTCCGCCCACGGCTGTCACGATACCCAGGATGCACACTCCAAGGTAGTCCATGTCCTTGCGTGCGGCCACAAGGGCGCCCGATATGGTGAATGAGATGACTCCTATGAAATCAAGGACAGTCAGTATGTCGGTGTTCATGGCCACAGTTTATTCAAAAACTGAAAACTTTGATAGATTCAAAGCACACTCGGATGATAGAATCGACATATGAAGAAATACATAGGTGTTGATCTCGGAACGTCTGCAGTAAAACTGCTGCTTGTGAATCAGGAAGGGCAGATCGAGAAGAGTGCTACGGAGGAGTACCCTCTGGTATTCCCGGAGCCGGGCTGGAGCGAGCAGGATCCTCTGCAGTGGTGGGATGCTTTCCGCCGTGCCCTCAAGACCCTTCTGACGGAAGTCGATGTCTCTGAAATCGCGGCAATAGGAGCCGGCGGCCAGATGCATGGTCTTGTCGTGCTTGATAAAGACGACAATGTCATCAGACCCGCAATACTCTGGAACGACAGCAGGACACAGGCTGAAGTTGACTACCTTAACAACGAAATCGGCAGGGAAAAGCTGTCCAAGCTTACAGGCAACATAGCGTTCGCCGGATTCACCGCACCCAAGCTCCTCTGGATGAAGAAGCACGAGCATGACAACTTCTACCGCATCCGCAAGATCATGCTTCCCAAGGACTACATCAACTACCGTCTCACAGGAGCACACGTAACGGATTATTCCGATGCCAGCGGAACCCTTCTTCTGGATGTCGAGAACAGGAAGTGGTCCGAGGAGATGATGAAGATCTGCGAAGTCACCTATGACAAGCTGCCTGTGCTTCATGAAAGCCGTGAGGTAATCGGAACGGTCCGCAAGAAGGTTGCCGAGGAACTCGGACTGCCGGAGGGCGTCAAGGTTGTCACCGGAGCAGGAGACAACGCCGCTGCCGCACTGGGAACGGGCGTGGCCGGCGACGGGCTGTGCAACATATCCCTGGGAACCAGCGGAACCATATTCATCTCGTCCGATACATTCAGGGTGGACCCCGCAAATGCGCTGCATTCGTTTGCTCATGCCGACGGAGGCTATCACATGATGGGATGCATCCTCTCTGCCGCATCGTGCAACAAATGGTTCTACGAGGACATCATGGGAACTTCGGATTACGCACAGGTCTGGAAATCCATCGACAAGGGAAACCTTGGAAGGAACTCCGTGTTCTTCCTTCCTTATCTGATGGGGGAAAGGAGCCCGATAAACGATACGGATGTCAGGGGTACGTTCGTAGGTCTGTCCATGGCCACCACAAGGTATGAAATGGCGCAGGCAGTCATGGAGGGCGTGGCCTTTGCACTGCGCGACTGTCTTGAGGTCGCCCAGGCACAGGGCCTTCAGGTCTACCGGAGTTTCATCTGCGGAGGCGGCGCCAAGAGCGACATCTGGCGCAGGATAATCTGCAATGTCCTGAAGCTGGATCTGGATATCCCCAAGACCGAAGCCGGCCCGGGAATGGGCGGTGCAATGCTGGCCATGGTGGGTGACGGAGCATATGACAGCATCAGCAGCTGCATGGAGGAAATCTGCATGATCAGGAAGTCGGAGACAGTCATGCCGGAGCTTGCAGCCATGTATGATGCACAGTACAAGAAGTTCAAGATGATATATCCAAGTGTCAAGGATATGTATAGAAAATTCAGGCATATGTAAAAAAGGAGCCATTCTCACACTGCGCAAGGTCTCTGTTCGAAGTGTTCAGATATCTCGGAGTAAAGGATATCTCCTACAACCGGCCCAGGACTCTTCCTTATCCTACGGAGAATCCCTGGTCCTGATCCCGAATCACCGTTCTGTCCCTCGGGATGTATACGGAGACAGAGGAGCCTGCACCTGACGGTGCGGGCTTTTCTTTTGACATGGCCAGCACGGAGCGGTCTTTGTAAGCAAGCCTCACAAGGTATCCTGATCCTGTGTATTCATGGCTTTCAATGCATGCTTTTTCCAGAATGAAGTGGTTCTCTGAAGAGCCTTCTCTGTTGATCTCAGCATCCTCAGGCCTGAAGAACAACACTTTATCTGAGGCTTTACCGTCAACACAGGACATCGGAACGGCTGATCCTTCTCCGGTGAAGAATGCAGTGAACAGGTTGGACGGATGCCTGTAGAGCTCTTCCGGAGTTCCTATGTCCTCAAGTCTTCCGCCTCTCATGATCATGATCCTGTCAGCTATGGCAAAGGCTTCCTCCCGGTCATGGGTGACATAGAGCATGGTGATTCCGGTGCGGTCATGGATCTGCCTGATTATGGTCCTGAGTTTCTTTCTCAGCGGGGCATCCAGTGCGGACAGCGGTTCATCCAGAAGGAGCATGCGTGGCTTTGCCGCCACGGCACGTATCAGGGCTATCCTCTGTGCCTCTCCTCCGCTGAGTTCGTGTACCGATCTGCTTCCGTAGCCGGCAAGATCAACCATCTCCAGTAGTCTTTCGGTCTCCGCATGCTTTTCTGATTCCGGTACATCCCTCATCCCGTACCGGATGTTCTTTTCCACGTTCATGGAAGGAAACAGTGAGAAATCCTGGAAGACCATTCCTATCCTGCGTTTGCGGATGGGCATGCCGGTGATGTCCTCGCCGTCAAGCAGGATCTGTCCCGATACGCTGCTGTCCGTGCCGGATATTGCTCCCAGAAGCGTCGACTTGCCGCTTCCCGACGGACCCAGTATGCACATCAGCTCTCCTTTCTCCACGGAAAGGGAAATGTCCAGGGTGAAATGATGGAAGACTCTCCTGAGGTTCCTGCATTCAAGATACGGCATATTCGTCTCCTCCTGTTTCTCCGACGGCAAAGACGATCATCGCTATCGTCAGAAGAATCACCGCAAGGGCCGATGCGCCCTGATAGTTGTACTGGTTTATCATCTTGTAGATGAGGATGGGAATCGTGGTCACCCGGCCCTCGCTCAAGGCAAGCGTGGCATTGACCTCTCCCAGGGACAGGGCAAAGGCAAAGGCAAAAGCCCTGCGCCTGTATGGTTTCAGAAGAGGCTTCTCGATCAGCCTGTAGGCCTCTTCAGAATCGCCGCCCAATGTCTGTGCCGCAAGCGCGAGCCTGAGCGGAATCCGCCTTGCACCGGGGAGGATCGACCTGACTGCAAACGGCAGCACCACAACCGTGTGTGCGGCCAGAACCATGAGATATGACGTGAAGATGTTGCGTACCGGCATCCTGGCCGCGATGAATGAAAACCCGAGTCCCATGGATACCGATCCTATTGCCATGGGAAGCGATGTCAGCAGCGCGGTCAGGCGGGAACCCGTACGTGCCGCACCCATCGATATTGCACAAGCCATGTTCGTGGCTATGAATGCCGATAGGGAAGCCACCAGCAGGCTGTTCAGCACTGCGCTGAGGCTTGTTGCGGTTCCGCTCTTTGTCCTTGCGGCTATTGCACTCCAGGCCTTGAGCGTGAAGGAACCGTCCTTGGTGAAGAAGGCCCTGTAGAGTATGGACAGCATCGGCGGAGCCATGAAAAGGAATATCACAAGTGAGAGCACGATTGCCGCTGCACGTGTATTACCCGAGGTCCTGCACAATACGCGCCTGCTTCTGGAAACGCGCTTCTCTTCACGCCCGCTTCCGGTGATGAGAAGCAGGATGACCATGATGACGAACGAGAAGACGGCCAGGGCCGCAGATGAAGACGGATTCACATCCGTGTACGTCCTCTTGTATATCTCCGCCTCCATGGTGAAGTACCTGGGGTTTCCTCCCAGACTCATGACAATCAGGAAAGAGGGAAAGCAGAAAAGGAATATCAGCGTGAATGCCGCAAGCAGCGTGCTCCATGTCTTGGGAAGAGTGATCCTGATGAATGTCGTGAATTCCGAAGCTCCCAGAAGCCTGGAAGTCTTTTCCTCCGTATCCGGCATGGAGCTCAGCGACGATGTGATCAGCGAGAACGCCACCGGGAAGTTCAGATAGACATGGGCCAGGATTATGGCCTTGAACGAATAGAGTATCTTCACCGACCATGCACCGCCGCTTACGGCCGCAAGGGCATTGTTCACCATGCCGTTGTTGCCGTAGTAGATGATGAATCCCAGCACTGCCAGGATTGCAGGCAGTGCAAAGGCGGCGTCGCTCATGGTCAGGATGGCCCTGCGCCCGAAGAACGTGTATCTGGAGAAGAACACGGCAAACGGTACGGCAAGCAGTACCGAAATCAGGGCGCTGAGGAAGGATTCCCACACAGTGAACCCCAGAAGCCGCCATGTGTACGGATCAGAGAAAGTCTTCAGCGGTTCTCCCGATGACGTGAATGCCTTCAGGAAGACCGCCCCCATGGGCAGGATGAACACGACGGCCGTGACAATGAGGGCTGGTAGTGCTTTTCTTCTGTAGAAACCGTCGCGTCCGGTCATACTGCTACTTTACGACAGCCTCCGTCCAGATGTTCAGCAATTCAGATGCCTTCTCCGATGATCCCGTGAATATCTTCTCCGGGACAGGTGCGTAATCATAAGCCTCGGGAAGGACAACGGTCGAATTGACAGGATACATCGAGTTTGCATTCGCAAGGTCTACCTGGGCCTCGGTGAGAAGGAAATCGATGAAGGCCCGTGCCTCATCCCTGTGCTTTGTTCCCTTTACGATTCCCGCAGCTTCTATCGTCACCTCATGTCCGTCCGTGAAGGGCAGTGCCTGATAGCGGGTGGTGTCTTCCCACATCACGTGGTAGACGGGGCTTGTGGTATAGCTGATTACAATGGGAGCTTCGCCTTCGGTGAAAAGGCCGTATCCCGAAGACCATCCCGATGCCGTGGTCAGTGCGTTCTCCGTCATTGTCTTCCACCAGTCCGTCCAGCCGTCACCCAGAGCGTTGTAGGTCCACATCATCAGACCTGTTCCTACGGAACTTGTCCTGGGATCTATCAGGATGACCTTGCCCCTGTACTCGTCCTTGGTCAGGTCTGCAAGGCATGTGGGCGGCGTGATTCCGGATTCGGTGTCCCAGACAAAGGCGAATGCACCATAATCATAAGGAATCAGCCGGTTTTGGGCATCGAATACATAACGGGAGTCAATGGTTCCGATGTAGGGTGAATCATAGCTTTCCAGCAGGTCATAAGCCTTGTCGGCCATGTCGTCGGTGATTCCGAGAATGACGTCGCACTCTGTTCCGGATCCTTCAAGGCGGACTCTGTTTATGACTTCGACAGCAGCCCCTGCGGCCACAAGGTTCACCTTGATACCCGTGGCTTCCTCGAATGCGGGAATCACTGTTCCGGCTGCGCCCCAGTCTCCGCAGAACGTGTCATAGGCATAGACTGTAAGTGTTTTCTGAGATGAACTGTTCTCTGACATGGTCTGGGCACAGACAAAAGATGCTGCAATCAGGATGACTGCAAGAACGGACAATACCTTTTTCATGAAAGGCCTCCATAAAAAGTGTTCTGTCCTGGGGAAAATGGTCAAGAATTCGTCGTTCCTACGCCGGCATTATCCGGATCAGGTTCGAGGGTATGTTCTCAGGCCGCTCGGGCCACCCCTAGACGACTTAAGGATAAACCAGAGCCGGCGTTTGTTCAATAAGGAGTACCCCCGTGCTTGATGTTTTCCTGCCAAACTGTAATATGTACATGCAGGAGAAACAGCATGGACAACGACTATTCATACATCATACACAACAACGGGGATGTTTCCAAAAAGAATCAGGCTTTGGCAAGAAAGCTCTTCACCGTGGAGACTGCACGTCAGGCACGCAGCTTCCACAGGCAGATTCCCGGATATCACATGACTCCGCTTGCGGCGCTTCCGAACCTTGCGCACATGCTCGGAGTCGGCGGAATATACATCAAGGACGAGGCCCAGAGGCTTGAGCTCAACTCATTCAAGGTCATGGGAGGCTCGTTTGCCGTATACAACCTCATCAGGAGACTCCTCCACATGGAGGATCAGGAACTGACGTTCGAATACCTTACAAGCAAGGAGTGCCATGACAGGCTCGGGGACATCACGTTCTGCTCCGCTACCGACGGCAATCACGGAAGGGGACTTGCCTGGGCCGCCAGGAAACTCGGCCACAAGTGCGAGATCTATGTCCACTCGGAGACAAGCCAGGCCAGGATCGATGCCATCAGGGGCTACGGTGCCAACGTCACTGTAGTAGAGGGCAATTATGACGATGCAGTCCGGCTTGCCGCCAGTGAGGCAAAGAAGCACGGCTGGTATGTGGTCTCCGATACATCCTGGGACGGGTACACGGAAATCCCGACATGGATCATGCAGGGTTACACGTCAATGCTTCTCGAATGTCAGGAGCAGTTTTCCGGCATGGGTATCTCAAGACCCACCCATGTGTTCGTCCAGGCCGGCGTCGGTGCCCTGGCTGCATCGGTCGTAGGCTTCTACACCGCACTGTTTCCGGAGAACCCGCCGATCTTCGTGATCTGCGAGCCCAACAATGCCGCATGCATCTACGAATCCATGAAGGCAGGCGACGGAAAGTGCCACAGCGTCAAGGGCAGTCTGGACACAATCATGGCAGGTCTTGCATGCGGTGACCCGTCACCTCTGGCATTCGAGATCCTCAGGGACAATGCAGACATCTTCGCATGCTTCCCGGACTATGTTGCGGCAAGGGGAATGAGGATCCTTTCCTGCCCGCTCAAGGGAGATCCGTTCATGATCAGCGGAGAAAGCGGAGCCCTTCCGCTGGGAGCCCTGTACTCGATCCTCACCGAGCCGGAGCAGGAGGACATCAGGAAGGCTCTGAAACTCAACGGAAAGTCCATGGTCTTCATGGTCAACACCGAGGGAAATACAGATCCCAAGCATTTCAGACGCATAATCTGGGACGGAGTGGACCCTGTTCCTGCCGAGTTCAGGACAAAACGCTGATTGTTTCTATAAATAGTAACTATTTCGTCATTTCTCTATGTACATATTCGCCGGAATTGATTATAACGTGAGGCATGAGAAGAATAGTTACCATTCAGGACGTTTCATGTGTAGGAAAGTGCTCTCTGACAGTGGCACTTCCGATCATCTCGGCAATGGGAGTGGAGACAGCCATCATTCCGACGGCCGTGCTTTCCACCCATACCATGTTCCAGGGCTTTACGTTCAGGGACCTGACCTCCGACATCAATCCCATCATGGAGCACTGGAAGAAAGAGGGCTTCACTTTCGATGCCGTCTACACCGGCTATCTGGGATCGTTCGAGCAGATCGACCTGATGCACAGCCTCTTTGCGCAGTTCGGGAAAAATGCGCTCAAGATCGTGGACCCGTGCATGGCAGACAACGGAAAGCTTTATCCCGGCTTCACTCCGCAGTTCGCAGCCAAGATGGCAGGCCTGTGTGCCGATGCAGACATAATCGTCCCGAACC
>JAJBWA010000101.1:0-2719 GCA_031935845.1 bacterium
GGTGTACTGTGGTAAGCGGAAGCCTTGTCCTCAAGGAAGCAGAGGATGCCCGCTGGCTGACAAAGGAAGATCTCTTTTCCGTGAAGTGGCTGCCTGCTGACAAGGATGTGCTTGAGAAGATAGGCAGGCAGTTGTAATTTGGTTTTTCCGGAACGGCGTGAACGACGTGAACTACGGGAACTACGAGAACGACGGCAACGAAATCAGGAAATCACTTCACCCAGTTGGGGAAGCTGTATTCTCCGCGGTAGTTCGAACCGTTGTACTCGGGGTACTTGAAGGGTCTGTATTCGCCTCTGGGATCTACGGGAGCATCTCCGTCCTGAGTGTAGATGTACATGCTGTGTCTGTCCCAGACCACGATCTCGTCACGGGCATCGCCTGTGAGGTTTATGACTTCCGTGCACATCTCGGGGTGTCCGTCATCGGGAAGTACGAGCACGCGGTGGCCTTCTCCGTCGAAGGCACCTTCATGAGCGCTCATCCAGATGAGTTCCTCTCCGTTTCCGTCCCAGTTGAGCGGGGCTATGACGTTGCCGTTGGAGAGCATCTCGCGGTGCCAGATCTCCTTGCCGTTGCAGTCATGCAGGTAGACTATGCCGTTGTTGCCCCAGTATGTGGTGGTGGCGATCTCGAAGCCTTCCCTGTCAGGACAGTAGTTGGCGCTGCTGATTCTCTGGCCGTGGCCGTTGATGTCGCGGACGATGATCTTTCCGTCCTTGCCGACAATCATGAAGCCTTCCCAGCCCGAGACTATGGCAAGGCGCTCGTCCTGATCGGGAGCAAAGCGGCCGACTATGATCTCATCGGTGTGGTCGGTGTCTATGGGAAGGGACCACATGAGCTTTCCGGTGCTGTCAACCATGTTGTAGCAGGAGAAGATCTCATCCTTCCCGTCGCCGTTGAAGTCGTAGGAGAACGGGAAGTGGCCGGTGTTGTACTTGGAGAACTGCCACTCGTAGTTCAGGTCTTTGTCATAAATCCAATAGCGCGAATAGCGGTCCTTGATGAGGATTTCGGACGGTCTCGTGTTTCCTGAAACATTGACTATTCGGATTGCATCCACATTGAGGCGCTTGAAGGCGTACTTTCCGAACTCAAGGCCGGTGACTGTTTCAGGTGCGGCTTCGTTCAGCGGCGTGGGGATGCTCTTCTTCACTTCTCCGGTGCGTCCGTCCAGGATCATCAGCTTGAAATCCCATGAGCAGATGACCTCGTCCACCCCGTCGCCGTCTATGTCGTAGATCTGGAACGGAAGGTCCGTGGTGAGCTTTTCGATCTCCGGACTGTCGCAGGGCTCGCCTATCTGCCAGAGAACCTCGCCCGTGCCGACACTGACTGCGGTCATGCAGGAAATCACGGGATAGCGGTCCTTGTAGACCTTGCGCTGGTTCTGGCACATGACAAAGAACCATTCGTCAGTTCCGGTGAGGTGCCCGAACCTTATCTGGCGTGCCGCACCGAAGTTCTTAAGGTCTATCTTCTTCCAGAGCCTGGGAGCACCGTGTCTTGCGCTTTCCTCTCTCTCGGAGTTTTCCCAATCTGTTCTCTTTTTTCCGTAGGCCTTGTACTGCCCGTCCGTCATCTCCACGCTGATGTCCTTGTAGCGGGTGGGCCTGCATGCGCACAGGGCGATGCATCCGCTTGCATAGCGGGAGTCCTGGGCCTGAATCACAAGCTTTCCGTTGAGATAGCATCTGATGTCACAGCCGCTTACACTGACCTTGAGTTCCTGATAGCAATCGGGATCCCAGTCTGCCTGTGCCTTGGCAATGACGGCGCGTTCAAGTTTTTCCACCCTCTGCAGCTCGACACCTCCGGGAACAAGGAAGAAGCCGTAGTGCATCATGCTTGTCTGGTATCGGAAGAGTATTCCGTTGATCTGATCTGCAATCATCGGCCTGACCAGGGCAGAGACCGTATAATCCTCCCAGAGGATGTCACCGGCCCTGAGCGTGGGGATGGCTTTCTTGGGCACCGGCTCGGCAAGGCGCATCTGCTCCATGCAGTGTCCGCCGTCCATGTCTGCGTCGGAAATCAGCCATGTCGGCCCTCGGTAGGACCAGTCCGATATCGGGTCGAACCACTGCCCGGAGTACCCGGGATTCGGGTAATAATGGTATTCCCCCATGGCGCTGTGTTCTGCGTCATAGGGGAACGGTCCCAGCTGAAACGATGTAAAATCTTCAGTGAATACTCTCATTTCTTTGTGCTTTACCAGTGAATCAGGCTATCGATGTTGACCATCTGTCCGGATGCGATTGACTTGTTACCTGCGATTCCCACCAGGATGGACTTGACACCGTCATGGAAGTCGGCGGCCCTGTGGAACTCGTCGTAGGGAGGATTCTCCAGGAAGATGTCGTCCAGAAGCACGGGGTCTCCGCCACCGTGTCCGCCCTCGCCCGTCTTTACGGAGACATCGTACGGATCACCGAACATCGGATACACGCGGATGCTGCTGTACTTGAGCGCTCCCTCATCCTTCTTGTCACCGCCGGCGTTGATGTAGGGCCTTTCCACTGAATGGTATTCCAGCCGTCCCTTGGTGCCGTTGATCATGACGTTGAATCCTTCCCAGGGCATATACGATGTCAGCGAGTAGGACATCTGGACTCCGTTCTTGTAGCGGACAACCAGGTTCATTGTGTCCTCTATGCTGATGTCGTCGGCAAAGACGCTGCGGTCACGGATGTAGCCGCTGTCAGCTTCGGCGTCA
>JAJBWA010000102.1:0-3544 GCA_031935845.1 bacterium
AAGGTACAGGCAGGTATTCAGCCTTCCATATCTCTTTTGTTTCATCATTCGGATTAGTTCTTTATTGCCCTAGATTAGTGGGATTATACGCTATATTCGGGTGTAAATGTATTGTTTTTCAGATAAAAGAAGGACCGGCCTCATTGACCGGTCCGTACGTCAGCGGGTGAACTCAATTTCCTTTTCCCCTCGGTACATATAGAGCTTGTCCTTGTCCTGCCTGGCCTTGGAGGTTATCTTAACTTCCGTATAGGTCTCATCATAATACTTCAGGAAATGGATGCCCTTAGCGGGATCATAGTTTTCGTTGGATACAGCAGTGGCCTTCCACCCGATGGCGACTGAATAGATTACTTCCTCATCGGAGTCACCAGTGAACTCTTGCAGCTCAAGGAAGACCACCTCTGTCGGATCCTCGGCGTTGTTGATGTAATAAATGTAGGCATGGTCGTCTAAAGAGCCGTGGATGAACTGCTTTCCTTTTTCATCTACCGTGTAGTTTTCCCAATCGGCTGTTTTCGGTTTCTCAGCAAAGACATACGGGCCTTCATCGTTGTCAGTAATCATCAGCCAAACATGGGAATCTACACCTTCATCGGGTTCATCATCGGGCGATTTGAACATCACCGCCGGGTACGTTTCGGTATGCCTTGAAGGAATATCGAGGGAAGAATCCGACAGAACCAGATAGCCGGAGTCAAAGCTGTAGGTGCCGGACATTACGTAGGGGAACGGGGTCAAGGAGTTCCATTCGGACATTACGAATTTGCCGAGGCCGTCGAACTCAATGACGGTCTTCATTCCTCCGCGTTCAGCATCAAAGCTCTCGTAGGTCCATGTTCCCTTCAGGGAATCATAAGCAGGCTCGTTCTTGCAGGAAATGAAAAGTCCTGTGACAAGGATTACCGAAACAAGAAGTATCAGTGTTTTCTTCATAAACAACTCTCCCAAATTCAAAAAAAAAGGTAGCTGCGGGGCTCGCGCTGTCGCCAGGCTCGCCGTACGCTATGCTACCAACCCTCGCGTGTGGGGCTCGCTCGAAACGTGTCGTGCTGCCGTGGGGCGCGTCCGGTCCGTGCCGTGGGGCTCGTGCTCGGGGCGCCATACACGCTGGGGATTTTAACTATAAGGGACGCAGATTCAGTTGTCAATATTTTTTTTCACCTTTTTTTGCCCTGGGGTTTGGGATTGTGCCCAGAACGGGACTCGCCTTCCGCCTCCCGGTTGTCCGGCTTCAGGCCGCCTCGCTTCGGACACAGTGTGTCCTCATACCGCTCGGTTCTCGTCCATCATGTTCAGCACAAACAAAAAACCGGCCATTACTGACCGGTTTTTGTTTGTGCCCAGAACGGGACTCGAACCCACACACCCTTGCGAGAACTAGGACCTGAACCTAGCGCGTCTACCAATTCCGCCATCTGGGCAAGTTGCAAGGCAACAGTGGAAATATAGCCTTAAGCCGGATAATTGTCAATTGCAACTTATCCCTGTTATTATTTAACCATGAAATCACCCAAGGAATTGTCATCGGAAAAGAAACTGCTCAGCCTCTTTGAGGAAGGCTCCACCGCCCAAGCTCTTGCACAGCTGCTGGTGAAGGATGCAGAGATACAGAACATACAGGACTATGGCAACAACGTCTCGATCAAGAGACTCGGATACAACGACCACGGTCCGGTGCACATGAGGCAGGTGGCCATCAATGCCATCAGGATGCTCAACATCCTCCACAAGGACGGAATCAAGACCTGCATGGAGAAGGAAGAAATCGGAACCTTCGACGACAGCGCCTGCGCAGTGCTCCTCTCATCGTTCCTGCATGACCTCGGCATGTCCATAGGGCGCCAGGACCATGAACTTATGAGCGCCATCATCGCCAAGCCGATAATCCGACGCCTGCTTGAAAGCCTCCCGCAGCTCGATGCCAGAAAGCGCATAATGATCGAGTGCATGGCCCTTGAAGGCATAGTGGGACACATGGCCACAAGAAGAATACATTCCATCGAAGCAGGCCTGGTGCTGATTGCCGACGGCTGCGACATGCAGAAAGGCCGCGCCCGCATTCCGCTTGCACTGAACAACACCGGCATGGAGGCCCACTACGGCGACATCCACAAGTACTCGGCCAACTCGATTGAGAAAGTCACCATCGCCGAGGGCGAGAAGAAACCCATCAGGATAACCGTACACATGTCGGGCGAGGTCGGATGTTTCCAGATAGAGGAAGTGCTGATTCCCAAGATCAACATGAGCCCTTCAAAGGTATTCCTGGAACTGGTGGCAATAATCGGCGAGAAAGAGGAAAGGCATTACCTGTAGTTGATTGTAGTTGATTGCCCTGATAGCCCTAATTGCCCTGATTGGCTTGATTGCCCTCTTTGCCCGAACCGTTGATGACGATCATCAGGTTGTTCAGGTTCATCGAGTACGTATAGCGGGCCTCGTCGGCTATCTTCATCATGAGCCTTATGCCTGAGGCCGGGGAGTCAGTGTCCTTGAAGACGTAATGAAGCGGATCGAACGCCCTGCAGTCATCGCGGAAGCGGATTATCCATCTGTCGTCGTGGTCCTGGATCCTTACGGAGAGATTGTTCCTGCCTTTGGGTGAGAAACCGTGCTTTATCGTGTTGCCCGCCATCTCCTCGATGCACAATGCAACATGCATTCCGGTCAGTTCGGACTGTCCGTGCTCGATGCAGAACTTCTGTGCCGTCTCGGATACCGCAGTGACCTCGGCCATGGTCTTGATATCGAACTCCAGCATGTCTTCAGGCCCTACACCGAATCCCTTCTTGAAATCAAGGTAGACGTCCATATTCAGTGCAATGCGGTGCGCCCTCTTCCACTTCAGGATACTGAAACCGAGAAGCGATATGACTTCACCGGCAAGGAAGTAGAACCAGACGCCGGTGGTGCCGTACGGGAAGCTGAGACCGAATGCAAATAGCGCAGGCACAAGCAGACCCTCGGCAGTGGAATAGTTGACTATTGCCCTGATCCTGTCGGAACCCTGCAGGTAACCCTTGAAGGCATTGTTTATGCAGCAGGGCACAAGACCCAGGGCGTAGATCCTCAGGCCCGTTATCGCCATCTGTCTGGACAGACCCGTCTTGTCCGTCAGGAACAGGTCCACAAGCGCCGGAGCACATGTTGCAAGGAATACCCCGACAGCGATTCCCATGAAGACACAGCGCGGCATCAGGGTCTTGAGCATGACCTTGAGGCCCGTCTTGTCCTCTTCCTGATACAGCACGCCGGTGAGCGTAAGCGACACGCCGTAAACACCGGTGGATATGCAGTTGCTCGCATTTCCTATCGTAGTCATGACCGAATATGCAGCAACGGCGAGGCTTCCGTTGAGTCCGAGCAGTATCTTGTTGATCACGAACACCAGAATCACGCCCGTTCCGATGTTGAACACCGACGGGATTGCGCTCTTCACCAGTTCCGCGACCTTGGAGAGCCTCACGTTCCTGAACCTGAACTTGAAGATTCCCTTCTTGGAGAAGAAATACCAGATGGCGACAAGAAGGGCGACGTAATA
>JAJBWA010000103.1:0-8633 GCA_031935845.1 bacterium
CCTTTCAACTCCCGCATCCTCCCGGATGCGTATCACGAACAACTGATCGTTGATCTTCTGTTCGAATCTTGAATTGACTGGAAGCCCTCATAGCTTCCGTATTTCCTCTTTCCTTCGCTTAACTGTAAAGAACTTTATCTTGCCCGCCTTTCGGCGTGCGTCATTGAAGCTACCACAAAGGCATTTAATTGTCAACAACTATTTTCAAAAATATGCAACAAAATGCGCGCCCCGTAAAAATGCTCATTTCAGAGACCTCCAGTAATAGTCTCCGAGCCCGTACCGGCGCAGTTCCGCAGCCCTGAGAAAGTCCTCCTCCCGGACATCCGCGCGGTCATCGTAATCCGCTATTGTCCTTGCAAGTGCAATTATTCCGATCTGGCTTCTTGAGCTGAGGATTTCCCGCCTCTCCATACGGTTGAACAGGGAAATCTCGGAATTCAGCTTCAGCAGCGCAGACGTGCTGTAATGGATCTGTCCGTTGTATTCTACATTTTCTATATATCTATACCTCTCCCGCTGCCGGTCCACGGCCAGGGAGACTTTGTCAATGTAGTAGGCATCGTCCTTGTGCGGACCGCTGATCAGAGACAGCATGTCCTTCTGCGGCGATACCGGCAGCCTGATGTCGAACCGTTCCAGAAGCTGGCGTCCGATGCGGCTCCAGTGGCTGGTGAGTTTCTGGGCCGTGCAGGTGCAGACCGACTCGGGATCACCGAGGGCACCGCAGGAGCAGGCGTTCATGTTGGCCACAAGCAGGAACCGGGCGGGATACGTCAGGACCTCGCCGCTGCGGGTGCTCTGGGTGTAGCCCTTGTCGTATGTATCCTTGACGGTCTCCAGCAGCTTGGGAGTGAATTTGTTGAGCTCATCCAGGACCAGCGTCCCCATGTGGGCCAGGGCGCCCTCCCCCGGCGACTTTGCCGAAGATCCGGACACGAACTGAGTCTGGGTGCAGTCGTGGCTGAGGATCCGCATGCGTTCCCTCATCTCAGGCCGCAGGGCGATGTCGTTGAGCTCGGCACACCCCAGGATGCGTGTCACCTCATCCCTTTCATGATCGGTGTAGTCCGGAAGCAGCAGATGCATGCGGCTGCAGAGCATGGTCTTTCCGACTCCTGGAGGCCCGAACAGCAGGGTGCTGTGGAAGCCGCCAGCCGCCATGGCAAGGGTTTTCTTCTCCTCATCAAGTCCGATGATGTCCTCGAAAACAACAGACTTACGGCGCACAGGATCGGATGTCATCTCCATCAGCTGTGCCGTGCCGCAGATGAGGTCGCAGCAGATTCCGTAAACCTGAGTGAGATTCAGTGCCCGGATGACCGTAATGCCCTTCTCTTCAAGGATCCTGCGCCGCTCCGCTTCCGGTATGGACACAGGTATCATGCAGACCCTGCAGCCGGCATTGGCCGCGGCCTCAAGGGCTCCCACAGTCTGCGGGGACTGCAGGACGTTTCCGTCCAGGGTAAGCTCGCCGGCAATCATGATGCTGACGGGATCCGGGCAGAAGGCCTCCTTCTGCCTGTTCATTGCGCACAGGATCGAGCATGCCAGCGGAAGGTCCAGCAGCGTGCTGTCCTTTGACTGGCTCGCCGGGCTCAGGTTCACCAGTATCCTGCTCTGCGGGAACTTGAAGTCACAGCTTCTGAGGGCGCAGCGCACACGCTCGCGCGCCTCCTTCACGCTGGCTCCGGGAAGACCGGTGATGTCAAAGCCCGGAAAACCGTTCCTGATGCTGCACTCCACCATCACGCTGTGGCCGAAGTAGCCCTTGTCGATGTAACCGATGATTCTGATTCTGTCTGTCATAGGTTGGCTCCTTTAATTGCCCGCCTATACGAACAAAGTGTAGAAAATATTTCAGTTTTCCTGAAAAAAAGTGAAAAAACACAGAAAAAAACGGTATTTCAGGGGAAAAACCGCTGTCATGCGGACCAAATAAACTAAACAACTCGTTGATTCAGTATCCCCATTCGGCTAGAATTGATTCCAATCGCCATAAACGGAGGACAGGAGACCGGACGTGCACAAAGCAAGACTTTCCGAGACACTACGCCATATAGGTGCAAGAACCATTCTTCTTGCATTGCTGGTTCTGTCCATTACCATAGGCAGCGCAACATTCATCGGACTGCGTGTCTACAGTACGAAGAAGCAGGTCCTCCAGCAGCAGGGCGAGATGATTGCAAAGGAAGCCGCGATGGAATACACGCGGTATCTCCATACGCATGAGAACATCGTCAGACTGGTCACCTTCACGGTGGACTCATTCATATCCGGCGGAGAAAGCAACGCAGAGATCGAACGATACCTGACGGATCAGACCACATATCTTCTGGCCACGATAGCCCAGGACTCGACAGGCCTTTACGGATGGATCAACGGAGAATATCTGGACGGTGCAGGCTGGGTTCCTGACGGGGATTATGTTGCCACAGAGCGCCCGTGGTACACACAGGCAGTTAGTTCGGGTCAGAAGGTCACTTTCGTGGAGCCTTATCTCGATGCAAACACCGGCACCATAATGATTACGGTATCAGGTCTTCTCGACGACGGACGCAGCGTAATAGCGCTGGACGTCAGCCTGAATGCAATCCAGAAGATAGTCGAACGCATATCCTCTACCACCGAGGGCAGCCAGGCATTCGTGATCGATGAAAGCGGAATCGTTGTCGCACACTCATCCGCCGACCAGATCGGAAGGAACTACCTGCGCGAGTCGGACAGCGTGGGAAATGTAGCGGCAAAAATGCTGCTCAATGAAGGACAGCTGAAGTTCGACGTCGATACTGCAGACGGCAATTACTCGGTCTATGCGGATGCACTTGACGGCGGATGGTACAGCGTGAGCCTCATCAATGCAGACATCTGGTACGGCCCGCTCAAGTGGACGATAACCCTGTTCGCAATCGTGCTTGGACTGATCCTGACTTTCATAGTCATTGCCTTCATTCGCCTGAGTGCCAAGAACCTTGCCCTCCAGAACCTCCACAACCGCATAACGCAGGAAGAAAAGCGGGGTCATGAACTTGAGATGCTGTCCGAGACCGACCGCATGACCGGTCTCTTCGACCGTGTCAGCGGAAAACGCCGCGTAGACAAATGGCTGAAGTCGAGTGTCGGCGGCATGTTCCTCGAGATGGACATCGACCACTTCAAGATGATCAACGACACATACGGCCATCAGGCCGGGGATCAGGTCATTCTTGCCCTTACGAAGGCACTGAAGGACACATTCCGCACCAACGACATCACCATGCGTCTTGGCGGCGACGAGTTCGGCGTGTTTGCAATCGGAATCACGAACCGTAAAAACGGGGAAGCACTGATCGAAAGGCTTTTCAAGGTTGTCGATGCGGCAGACATTCCCCAGCTCCACGGTAAGAAATACTGCATAAGTGTCGGCGCGGCATTATGCTCCCGCGTAGGAAAGATGACGTTCGAGGAGCTCTATGCCAGAGCCGATGAGGCTCTGTACCTCAGCAAGAAGGAAAACGGTAATTTCGTCACCTTCAATTGAGGCCTACTTGGACCATTTGTCGATCAGTTCCTGTATCTCCTGATAGTTCTTGTCATCACCGGCGGTGTGAGTGGAGCGTGACTTGTATACGTTCTGTGCATACTTCAGGATGACCAGTGCTTCCTGCTTGTCACTCATGGCAGAAAGCTTGGTGTTGGTCCACTTGGGCATTGCATCCGCACCCTTGGAGCCCTCGTAGTAGGCATACTTGTCGAAGTTGCTCTTTGTCTCCTTGTCCCAGTTCTTCTGCATCTTTGCAATCTGCTTGGCGCGCTTGTCGGCAGACCAGCCGCGGTTGTACAGCATCTCGGCAAGAGCCTTGTAGGTTCCTCCGTAGATGTACTTTGCAGGGATGGTTTCACATGCAATCCTTGCATAGCTTATGGCATAATCTGAGTCTCCGCCGAAGAGTCCCGGAACGGAATCATAAAGGACGGCCAGCATGTACCAGGCCTCGGAGGAATCCAGAACCTTGAATTCATCGGTGATCACCCTGAGGTCATCCTTCATGGGACCGACCTTGCTCAGCGAATTGAGGGCTCCCTTTGTCTGTCCCCAGCGGCCTACGTTGGCGCACTTCCAGAGATAGGCCAGATAGTTGGGAGAGGCTTCGATGGACTGCAGGGCATACTTCTCGCCCTCCTCGTAGATGGCGAACTTTCCGTTCTTGTCCTTCTCGTCGAGCTTGTCACCGAGTTCGACGCATACGCGTGAAAGCCTCCAGAGGACTTCGGACTTTTCCTTGTTGTCCTTTGCACTCCCCAGCATGGTCTGGAGCGTGTCATAGACCTTCTGCGGGTCCGTGCCGGAATCGTAAAGATTGTCCACAGATGTGAAATCAAGTGCGCAAAGTGTCATGGCGGCAACAAGCAGCATGACGAGCAACAGTGCCAGTTTCTTCATAATGATCTCCCGTTCATCCCGCATCGGAGCGTGCAGGACAGTGTTTTCTATGATATATGATAGCACGGAACAGGAGACGGATGTAAAAAAACTCCCATCCGGAATGGATGGGAGCCTTGTCATCGCCCACGAGGATCGAACTCGTGTTGACGGGATGAAAACCCGTTGTCCTAACCACTAGACGAGGGCGACATAAGCTGTGGTTGCATGAGCCAAGTTGGGTTCGAACCAACGACCCACGCCTTAAAAGGGCGTTGCTCTACCTACTGAGCTATTGGCCCAATCTCACAACAAATGGAGAGTAGCAAATGGAGGGCGGGATGTCAACCGATTTTGATTAACAAACAAAATGATTTATGCTAGGATTTTGCTCATGACGTCAGAGAAAACGAGAAACATCGGAATCATAGCACATATAGACGCCGGAAAGACCACCACAACGGAAAGAATCCTGTTCTACACGGGCGAGAACCACCGCATAGGCGAGGTCGACAACGGCGAGGCCACAATGGACTGGATGGAGCAGGAACAGGACCGCGGAATCACCATCACGAGTGCAGCCACCACCTGTTACTGGCGCGACACCCAGATCAACATCATAGACACTCCGGGTCATGTGGATTTCACTGCCGAAGTAGAAAGATCGCTCAGGGTCCTGGACGGAGCCGTGGGCGTGTTCTGTGCAGTAGGAGGCGTGGAACCGCAGAGCGAGACCGTCTGGCGTCAGGCCAACACTTACAAGGTCCCCAGGATTGCATTCATCAACAAGATGGACCGCCTTGGTGCGGATTTCTATGCTGCAGTTGAAGATATCCGCACAAAGCTCAAGGAAGAGCCCGTTCCGCTATTCATCCCAGTTGGGAAAGAAAGCAAGTTTGAAGGTGTAATCGACCTCCTGAAGATGAAGCTGGTAACGTTCAACCCCGAGACCCAGGGCTACGAGTATTCCTATTCCGATATCCCGGCAGACATGGCTGACGAGGCACAGACCTGGAGGGAGAAGCTTCTGGACAGCGTATCCAGTTTCTCCGACGAGATAACCGAGCTCTATTTCTCCGGAGAGGACATTCCGGAGAATCTGATACTCAAGGTGCTCAGGCAATGCACGCTGGACAGGAGCCTGCTTCCGGTGTTCTGCGGATCATCGCTCAAGGACATAGGCGTCCAGTGCCTTCTGGACGGAATCGTGGACCTTCTGCCCTCCCCCGACGACATCCCGCCGGCCACGGGACTCCATGTCAAGAAGGACCGTGAGGAGGAAGTACAGATAAAGAACGATCCCAAGGCTCCTCCCCTTGCACTGGTGTTCAAGATCCAGTACGACCGCGAGGCAGGTCCTCTTGCATTCGTCAGGGTCTACTCCGGAGTGCTGAAGAAGAGCACGGCCGTGCTCAACATTTCCAAGAAGAAGCGCGAGAGGATCAACAGGCTTCTGCGCATGCATGCCAACAGACCGGAGGAACTGCAGGAACTCCAGGCAGGCGACATCGGAGTCATAGTGGGCTTCAAGCTTGCCCAGACAGGAGACACCATCGGATCCGAAGGGGCCCAGATACTGCTTGAGAAGATGAGCTTCCCGGTTCCGGTCATCTCCATTGCCATCGAGCCTGCCAATGCAACGGAAGGCGCCAAGCTCAAGAAGGCTCTGGAAATCCTGTCATTGGAGGATCCCACCTTCACCTACAAGGACAACGAGGAGACAGGCCAGCTGGTCATCAGCGGAATGGGAGAGCTCCATCTGGATGTCCTGGTGACGAGGATAACCAAGGAATTCAAGGTTGACTGCAACATCGGAAAGCCGCAGGTCACATACAGGGAGAGCATTACGGAAACCGTGGAGAAGAGCTTCACGTTCAGCAAGGTGCTTGCCGGCAAGGAAAACAGCGCCACGGTCACGCTCAGGCTCACGCCGCAGCCGCCCAAGAGCGGAACAAGCTACGAGAACCTGGTATCCTCAAAGGTCATGCCGCCCGAGATGTTCGACGCAATCCAGCGCGGTGTGGAGAATTCCTTCCACAGCGGCATAAAGTACGGCTACGAGGTCTGTGACATGAAGGTGGAGCTCACCGACGTGAAGTACAACGAGCTCACCGCCACCGAGTTCGCCTACGAGGCCTGCGCCGCCATGTGCTTCGACAGTGCCGCCCAGGAAGCCGGACCGGTCCTGATGGAGCCCATAATGGATGTCACGCTGATTGTCCCGACACAGTATGTCGGAGACACAATCTCCAGCCTGACCCAGAGGGGCGGAATAGTATCCAGCATGGAAAGCAGACCTGCTGCGGACCACATCCTGGCAGAAGCCCCGCTTGCCCAGCTGTTCGGATACTCCACCGCATTGCGCTCTTCCACCCAAGGACGCGGCACGTTCTCCATGGAGTTCAGCCACTACGCACCCAAGACCGGGAAGTGATTTTCCGGCTACCGCCCTTTTGCCACTTTAATTTTTTCAGAGAATCTTATATAGTATGAAAGGTTGTCCTTAGGGACGGCCTTTCATTCGTTAAACTATTTGTTTTAAATACCGCCAATGTTCTAGGAGGGAATCATGGCTCTTTCAACAAAAGACATCAGAAACGTCGCGATTGCCGGACATAACGGAACCGGAAAGACTTCTCTTTTCGAGCAGTTCCTGTATTACAGCAACGTGATTTCAAGACCCGAGACAGTCGAGTCAGGAAAGACGACAAGTGACTACACGGAGGAAGAGATTTCAAGGAAGATCTCGATCCACTCTGCACTCGCCAACGTCTCATGGCAGGGCAAGTCGATCAACTTCATCGATGCACCGGGTACCGCCGACTTCGTCGGAGAGGTCATCTGCGGTTTCAGGACCTGTGAGTCAGCACTCATGGTCGTCGATGCCCGTGACGGCGCACAGATCGAAACGATCAAGCTCTGGAGGAACCTCAACCAGAGACAGAAGCCCAGAATGGTCTTCCTCAACAAGATGGAGCGTGAGAGAGTCGATTACGGCGCAACATTCAACCACCTCAAGGAAGAGTTCAAGACCACATTCGTGCCCGTGACGATCCCCATGGGAGAAGGCACAGGCTTCAAGGGAGTCATCAACCTCATCGAGAACAAGGCTTACTTCATGCAGGCCGGACAGAAGGAGAAGGAAGGCGAGATTCCCGCCGAGTATGCAGACCAGGTCGAGCAGTACCGCGAGGCATTGATCGAGGCAGCTGCCGAGGGAACCGAGGAGCTGATGGAGAAGTACCTCGAGGAAATGACCCTTGCACCGGAAGAGATCCACGAGGGTCTCAAGGAAGGTCTGAAGAACAACGTTCTGGTTCCCGTCTTCTGCGGAAGCACAGTGAACAACAGCGGAATCACGAACCTTCTCGACTTCATCGCCGATATCGCACCTTCCCCGGAAGGAGCCAAGGAGACCATCATCAAGGAAGACGGATCCGAAGACCAGATTGCAATCGGTGCAGGCGCAACTGCAGCTCTGTGCTTCAAGACTGCAATCGACCAGTTCTCCGGAAAGCTTTCATACATCAAGGTCGTAAACGGTACGATCACGGGTGAGACAGACATCTTCAACCCCGAGCTCGGAAAGAAGGAAAAGCCGGGCAAGGTCTACCATGCAATCGGAAAGAAGCTTGTCGAGATCGATGCACTTGTCCCCGGAGACATCGGAATCATCGCAAAGAGCAACGTGGCTGCAACCAACTGCACACTGCTCGGTGGACCGGACCAGAAGTTCACCTTCAAGCCGCTCAGCCTGCCCAACCCGATCTACTCACTGGCAATCTCAGCCGCAGACAAGAAGTCTGAGGACAAGATGAACGATTCACTGCACAAGATCACCGAAGAAGACCTCACCTTCCAGGTCGGCTACAACGAGGAGACAAAGCAGACGACAGTCTCCGGAATGGGAGAGCTCCACATCGGCATGATCCTTGACAAGATCAAGGAGAAGCAGAAGATTCAGATCAACACCAAGCTTCCGCGCGTCGCATACCGCGAGACCATCACCAAGAAGAGCGGAATCGTCGAGTACGCACACAAGAAGCAGTCAGGCGGACACGGTCAGTACGGTAAGGTCCTCATCGAGATCGCACCGACCGAGAGAGGCCAGTACTACACATTCGAGAACGTCGTCAAGGGCGGTTCGGTTTCCAAGGGTTATGTCCCCGGAATCGAGAAAGGACTTCATGACCAGATGGAGGAAGGATTCCTCGCAGGTTACCCGATGGTC
>JAJBWA010000104.1:0-5651 GCA_031935845.1 bacterium
AATCACCAATTTCTTCATTTTTTTCTCCTTTTGTTTGGCATTCACCCCAAACCGTTTTTATTAGATTCCGGCATATCTATCTTTCCTAGCATCCCGGATATTCCCAAAATCATCATTCAATCAGGCGAACGGATTCTCCGTAGGATAGAGATTCCCCGCAGGCCTGTTGTAACCTATGTTCTTCACTCCGAGGTATTTCAAGACCTCGAAGATCGCCTTTCCGCAGTGACTGAACGCCACGGCCCCATGGTGAGGGAAGCGGTTCTGTATCAGTTCATGGCGGTAGAAGCGTCCCATCTCCGGGATGGCGAACACTCCGATACCTCCGAAGCTGCCCGTCCTGACCGGGAGGACCTCGCCCTGGGCCACGTATGACCTGAGGACTCCCTCGCTGTCACACTGCAGCCTGTAGAAAGTAATCTCTGATGCATCGATGTCCCCTTCCAGCGTTCCGCGTGTGAAATCCGGGGTACAGCCGTTTTCCAGGAGCCTGTTCTGGATCAGCTGGTACTTGACGGCACGGTCGGAACACATCTTGCAAGAAGGTGTGTTGCCGCAGTGGAAGCCCATGAAAGTATCCGTGAGCCTGTAGCCGAACTTGCCTTTGATCTCCTTCTCATAGAGGCTTGCAGGAACGGAGTTGTTGATGTCCAACAACGTAACGGCATCCTCGGTGACGCAGGACCCGATGTACTCGGAGAGAGCGCCGTAGATGTCCACCTCGCAGCTGACGGGGATACCCCTGGATGCCAGGCGGCTGTTCACGTAGCAAGGCTCGAATCCGAACTGCTTGGGGAAGGCCGGCCAGCACTTGTCTGCAAATGCCACGTACCTGCGGGCACCCTTGTGTCCTTCAGCCCAGTCCAGCAACGTGAGCTCGAACTGCGCCATGCGGGGGAGAAGTTCGGGGTAGTTGTTTCCGCCGACTCCGAGTTCCTTTGCCATGTCTGCGACAACCGAATCTATCCTCTTGTCTCCGGCATGTTCCTTGTAACTCACAAGGAGATCCAGCTCCGAGTTCTCCTCGACCTCCACACCAAGCTCGTACAGTCCCTTGATGGGGGCGTTGCAGGCGAAGAAGTCCTGTGGACGCGGTCCGAACGTGATTATCTTGAGATTCCTGACTCCGATTACGGCACGTGCCACAGGCACGAACTCACGAATCTGGCAGGCAGCCTCGGCGGCGGTCACGCACGGATAATCGGGGATGTAGGCGCTGATGTGCCTCATTCCGAGATTGTATGAGCAGTTGAGCATTCCGCAGTATGCGTCTCCCCTGCCGTTGATCAGGTCGCCGTCACCCTCGGCGGCGCTTGTGTACATCACAGGGCCGTCGAACTTCTGGGCTATCAGGGTCTCGGGCGTCTCCGGTCCGAAATTGCCCAGGAAAACAACAAGGGCGTTGCATCCGGCCTTGGAGACATCCTCCAACGCCTTCAGTGCATCCGTCTCGTTCTCCACTGTGACGGGACATTCGTACAGCCCCTTGCCGTAGGCCTTGACAACGGCCTCTCTTCTTGCCTTCGAGAGGCTGATCGGGAAACAATCCCTTGATACTGCGATAATTCCAAGCTTCACTTCAGGAACATTTGAAAACATAAACGTCTTATCCCTCTATATCGATATTCTCCCCGACGAGACCTATATGGGCTCCGCCACGGGCTTCATCCGTATCTTTGTGCGCGAACAGCCATTTGTTCCTGGCCGTCATCCATCCGTCCTCTTCACCGCATGCCTTGAAATCGGGTCTGTCGGTGTTGGTTCCCCTGGGAAGCACCACCGCAACTCTGAAGCCTTCCTTGTCAGTCTGACACGGTGCGTAGTGCAGCGTGGTGGCGTAGACCTCCACGGCGACTCCCGCCGGGACCCTGAAGGCCCTGACCAGCGACGTGTCGATCTTCCCGTCCTCGATCTGGCTCTGCTTGGCCAGGAGCAGGATGAAATCCCCCTGCCCTATGTTGATCTCGCTGTCCCTGTGGTACTCAAGGCAGTTGAGCCTGGTGTTGCGGCCCCAGCACATGCCGATCTGGACCGGCATCCCGCCGAAACCCCTGTCCCTGAAAGCGGAGAAGACGTCGCTCTCCTCAAGGCTTGGGATGGACGGTCTGTACGCCGTACCCGATGCAGGCATGTCGATTGCCGCCATCCTGCGTACGAGATCGGTGTTGTCATAACCTTCGAGTACCCTTCCGTACTCCTTGAAGGAGCGGTCATATACGGACTCAATCAACATGCCTTTCCCCCTGCCTTTCCCAGTCTGGACAGAAGCTCCAGGCTCTGGTCGATGTCGAATATTCTCTCCTCCGTCCCGAGCATGCTGGCAAACGAGCTGCTGGCCGGTCTGGGTGCGTCCGCCGTCAGGCTCCGCGAGTACTCGTCGGGAGTCTTCCCGCATTTCTCCTGGAAAGTCTTCACGAAGTACTTGTAATCGGAGAACCCGCATGCCTTGTATATCTGGCTTAACTTCTGGTTGCCGCGTGCAATCATGGTGCAAGCGTGGTTGAACCTGACGGTGTTGAGGAAGTCCTGGAAGCTCTGTCCCAGAGTCGACTGGATGAAATGTGACATGTAGCAGAGCGTCACTCCCTCCGATTCAGCGAACTCGCAAAGCCTGACCTTGTGCATGTAGTTGGCATCCACGAAGTCGATCAGCCTTCCCAGACGTTCATTCTTCCTGCTCCTGGAGTAGTTCTCCTCGTCCGAGATCTTGGTAAGCGGCATCTTTGACAGGATCATGTAAATAAGCAGCAGGCACTGGCCCTTGCAGAAGGTCTGGAACAGGTTCTCCTGATTGATATATCTCTTCATCATCTTGTACAGCCCGGACCTCACCTTGACGACCTCATCGGCGGAAAGATAATCCCCCGGGTGGACGCTTTCGGAAACAATCCTGCTGGACAGTCCCAGGAAACGGGAAGAGACCTGGAGGCACATGAAAGTGCACCCCTTGTCTATCTTGGTGAACTCATGGACCAAAGATGGAGAGAAGAGGACCAACTCGCCCTCGTTGGCTATGAAGGAGACTCCGTCGCACTTGATTCCCATCGAGTTCTCGATTATCCAGACGAGTTCCCATTCGGAGTGCAGATGAGCGGAACGATAGTCGACGTTGTTGAAGAACGCCGTCATGCCCTCTATTTTATTATATTGGATTACTTCGATTTCGCTCATTCCGAATCCTCTCCGCTTCTTTTCAATTACAGTCTTGCATGGCTTTTTGCCAAACGCAACATTTTTTTTCATAATTTCTTATATTGAAAGAAAAAGAACAATATTGTCATATTTCAAACAGCAAGATTGTCATATGACAATATTGTCATACTAATAATAGCAAACTTGTCATATCGAATTATGCTTTTTTGCGTTGAGGAGTCTTTCGGCCAGGTGTATAATGATAAGGAAAGCCCGCGGAACATGAATTGTTGTCAATTCAAAAACCGCGGGCTCTTCTTTTTTCCGACGCAGGGAATACCCGTTACGTCCGGTCGATTTCCTTGAACAGGTCCTTCATTGCGGGATATATGCGGCTGAAGCTCCTATACCTCTGTTCATAGAGGGCCGTCAGCTCCTGGTCGGGCTCGACGGAGGAGGCGGTCTGGACAAGATCGTCCACGGCGTCCTGAACGCTCCCATATAGTCCGCATCCCACCATGGCCAGCATCACGGCACCGAAACCGGGGCCCTGCTCCGTCTTGACCATGTCCAGCGGTATTCCCAGCACGTTGGCGAAAATGGTCTTCCACAGGCCGCTCTTAGCTCCGCCTCCGCAGATTTTGGATCTCCTTATATCTATGCCGAGGCTCCTTGCAACCTCAACGGAGTCACGGATGGCGAACGCCACACCCTCCAGGACAGCCTGTACCATGCTCTTCCTGTCCGTATCCATGGTCATTCCGGTGAACGTCCCTCTGGCGTCGGTGTCGTTGATGGGACTGCGCTCCCCCATCAGGTAAGGAAGGAAGTACACATGGTTCCGGCCCAGATCCTCGCGCGTTATGTCCTTCTGAAGGCCCGCGAAGTCGTCCGAACCCAGTATGTCCGAACAGAACCACTTGTTGCAGGATGCGGCGCTCAGCATGCATCCCATCAGATGGTAGCAGCCGTCGGCATGCGCAAAGGCATGAAGGGCGTTGTTCGGATCCAATGCAAAGCGGTCGGAAGAGATGAATACAGTTCCGGAAGTTCCGATGGAGATGTTGCACTTGCCCTCTCCCACCGTTCCGGTTCCCACAGCTGCCGCCGCGTTGTCTCCGGCTCCGGCCACGACCTTGACCGTCTGAGGCAATCCGCGGGCCGATGCCGCTTCACAAGTGAGCGTTCCCACCACTTCATAACTTTCGAAAAGTCTGGGCATCTGTTCCTTCCTGACGGAACAGATCCCGAGCATCTCTTCAGACCACCTTCTGTTCCTGACATCCAGAAGCAGCATCCCGCTGGCATCGGAATAGTCGCAGCAGTGGACTCCGGTGAGCCTGTAGTTGACGTAGTCCTTGGGAAGCATGATTTTGGAGATGCGCCTGAAGTTCTCGGGCTCGTTCTCACGCATCCAGAGAATCTTGGGTGCGGTAAAGCCGGCGAAGGCTATGTTGGCTGTAAGCGAGGAGAGTTTCCTTTTCCCGACGACGCCATTGAGGTACTCCACTTCCTTGGCTGTCCTGCCGTCGTTCCAGAGAATGGCCGGACGGATGACCTTGTCTTCCGCATCAAGGACAACAAGCCCATGCATTTGGCCTCCCGATCCGATTCCGACGACCTGTTTTGCATCAAAGCCCTTCAAAAGCTCGGGTATACCTTCTTTACAGGCCATCCACCACTGGTCTGGATCCTGCTCCGACCACCCCGGATGCGGGAACATCAGAGGATAGTCCTTTGATACCGCATTGAGTATGTTCCCCTTCTCATCCGAGAGAAGGAGCTTAGTCGACGACGTTCCGAGATCGATTCCTATAAACAACATCAGAGCACCTCCATTCTTATCACGTCCGTTCCCGACAGCATGCGCGAATAAGCATCTGGCTGGCAGGTTCCAACGTAAAGCACAACCTTGCCCTCCATCACATGTACGCCTTTTCCATTGACCACCAGAAGGCTGTCGTCAGACACCGTCAACTTCACTTCTGCCTTCTGCCCTGCATCAAGCGAAACCCTCCCGAAAGCCACAAGCCTGGGGTTGTCGGGGGCGTTCGCACTTCCTTCGTTCTGCGCATAGACCTGCACGACATCCTCAGTGAAGACCTTTCCGGAGTTCTCGGCCGTGACACGGACCTCGATTCCGCCTTCAGTCCTCTTCCATGAGGCATCGCACACTCCGACCTTCGAAGACGTGAGGCCATCGCCGAACGGATACAGTGGTCTGAAACCCACATACCTGTATGTCCTACCCTTCATGCCGTAGTCCGTGAACTCCGGCATCAGATAAAGGTCGCTCTGATGATAGAATGTCACGGGAAGCTTTCCTGAGGGACTTACCTTTCCGAAAAGAATCTCCGAGATTGCCTTTCCGCCCATGGCTCCGGGGTACCAGCCCAGGAGGACAGCTCCTGCTTTGTCTGCTGCAGGACCCAGGTCGACGGAGGATCCGGCAAGAAGGACGATGACGGTCGGCTTTCCGACAGCCAGGACCTTGTCGGCCAGGATCCTCTGGCTCTCCG
>JAJBWA010000105.1:0-7187 GCA_031935845.1 bacterium
TGGGCATCAAGCTCGGGATCGCAATCATCAGCGGCTATGCCGGGGACCTGCTCCTGCGCTCCGGACGCAGGGCGGATGAGAATGCCCGCACAGAGGCCGGGCAGGCCTTCGAGAACTATGAGCATCACAGCAACATGTTCGTCTGCGCCCTCAGACGGACGCTGGAGATCTTCATCTATGTCTTCATCTTCTCGTTCATCCTCAATCTGATTATCGGAGCCGTGGGGGAGGACAGGCTTGCACAGGCACTGAACTCCGTTCCCGTGCTGGGAGAGGTAGTCGCCGGTCTTGTGGGACTGATCCCGAACTGTGCATCTTCCGTTGTGATTACCGAGCTCTATCTGGGTGGGATAATCGGAACGGGCCCGATGCTCACCGGACTGCTTGTGAATGCCGGAATAGGCACCATGGTGCTGATAAAGATCAACAAGGATGCAAAAGAGAACATCAGAATCGTGGCCTTGCTCTACGGCATAGGCCTTTTCTGGGGCGTTGCGGCCGAGCTCTGCGGCCTGGTTCTGTGAGGTGGCTATGGGAAGCGGATACAATACTGCGGGAAGGAACAGGATCCTGGAGTTCCTGATGGAGAACAAGTCGCGTGCGGTGAATGTCGGAGAAATCCTGGAAGCCCTGAAGGCTCAGGGGAACGATGTGAACATCACCACCGTCTACCGCTATCTGGAGAAGCTTTCCACAGAAGGGCAGGTGATGAAGTATGTGGCCCGCGACGGAATGCGGGCGGTGTACCAGTACGTGGATCTGGACCACCACTGCTCGGAGCATCTGCATCTGCAGTGCGTCAAGTGCGGGGCAATCATACATCTGGACTGTCATTTCATGGAGGAGCTTTCCGAACACGTGCTGATGGACCATGGTTTTCAGATCCAGTGCACCAATTCCATCATCTACGGGGTGTGCGCGGACTGCCGTGCTTGAAAGAACGCCTGCAAAAGTTTATAAAACAACTATGAAAAAAGCAGTTGTTCTGATTCTCACACTCATAATCTGCCTTGCACTCACAAGCTGTTTCCTGCGCAGGGTTGTTTCGGGTGGCACGCGCATTTCCATCGGTTCCTATGCCGATTCAAAGAAGTATTCGGTCGGCAGCTTCACATACAGGGCATCCGATGTGGACACCGTGTCGGTGGATTACATCAGCGGAAACCTGAAGATAGTCCAGTCCACCTCAAAGACGCTGGAAGCTACCGAGACATGCTCAAGCAAGCTTTCCGATTCACAGAGCATGCACTGGTATCTTGACGGAAAGACACTGCGCATCAAGTTCTGCGAGAGCGGGTTCAGCGGGACCATCCCGGAGAAGACCCTTGTCCTTCAGATTCCGTCGGGAATAGACCTCGAGATAGGTGTGACCAGCGGAGAAGTAACCTTTGACACAGACGTCTATGCAGAGACGGTGAATATCGGCGCAACATCGGGTGATGTGCACATCAAGAACCTCACGGCAGGCAGAATCGAGTTCGGCTCGACTTCCGGTGATACCTTCATCGACGGTCTGTTCGCCGATGAAGTGAAGATGGGTTCAACTTCCGGAAACACCGAAATAGGTACTCTTCTGGCCGGTGAGATTGACTTTGCCTCAACAAGCGGGGCCACCAGGATCAATGCCGCGGTATGCGACAGCATCAACGGCGGCGGAACAAGCGGCAACATCTACATAGGGCTCGACAGCTGCAAGAAGCTCAAGATCGGCTGCACCAGCGGAAACGTAGAACTTTCCAGACTTCCCTCAGGCGGAGCCACGGTGGACTATGAGAAGACCTCCGGAGTCCTCAAGGCCGACGGCTACATGATCAAGGGCGGCAAGATGGTGTTCGGAAACGGCGGGTGCCAGGTTTCCGTGACCACCACCAGCGGCAACCTCACGATAAGATAACAGGACCCGGATCATCCGAAACTGTTTTTACTCTTTATCAAATCGGAGAATGGTGTTATTGTGCATAGTAATTCATAGGTCACAGGAGGCTGGATATGGAAAAGTATAATGTCGGAGTACTTGGTGCCACGGGAATGGTCGGACAGCGTTTCGTCACTCTTCTTGCAGGTCATCCATGGTTCAACATAACGGTTCTCGCCGCAAGTCCGAGGTCAGCCGGCAAGACATATGAGGAGGCTGTGGGAGACAAGTGGAAACTTGATGTCCCCATGCCGGACTGTGTGAAGTCCGTCAAGGTAATGGATGTCTCCAAGGTAAGCGACATCGCGGACAAGGTTGATTTCGTCTTCTCTGCAGTAGACATGAAGAAAGAGGAGATCAAGGCCATCGAGGAGGAATATGCAAAGGCAGAAGTCCCGGTGGTGTCCAACAACTCCGCACACAGGTGGACTCCGGATGTCCCGATGGTAATCCCTGAGATCAATGCGGACCATTACAAGATCATCGATTCCCAGCGCAGGAGACTGGGCACAAAGCGCGGTTTCATCGCCGTGAAGCCCAACTGCTCCATACAGTCATACACTCCGGCATTTGCCGCATGGTGGGAGTTCGGTCCCTATGAGGCAGTCATCTCCACCTACCAGGCTATTTCCGGAGCAGGAAAGAACTTCGAGTCCTGGCCCGAGATGGTGGGCAACATCATCCCGTACATCGGAGGAGAGGAGGAGAAGTCCGAGAAGGAGCCCCTGAAGGTGTTCGGAAAGATCAAGGGTCCGGAGATCGTTGCAGACGATTCCATCAAGATCACTTCCCAGTGCATCAGGGTTCCGGTCCTCAACGGCCACACCGCCACGGTTTTCGTGAAATTCCGCAAGAAGGTCACCAAGGAGCAGCTGGTTGAAAAGCTGCGCACTTTCAAGGGCCTTCCGCAGGAGTATGACCTGCCTTCCGCTCCCAAGCAGTTCATCCAGTATCTCGAGGATGACGACAGGCCGCAGGTGGCCCTGGACGTCAACTACGAGAACGGAATGGGAATCTCTATCGGACGTCTGCGTGAGGACTCCATCTATGACTGGAAGTTCGTGGGACTGTCACACAACACGCTCCGCGGTGCTGCCGGCGGCGGAGTCGAGGCAGCCGAGATGCTCTGCAGGCTGGGCTACATCACCAAGAAGTAATAATGTTTTTCTGGACAGCACTTTACATAGAGGACAACCTTGAAGAGGTAAGGGATCAGGCCATAAGGATCGGTGAGCAGACCGGTGCCAAGTGCCCGCTGGTATTCCTTCCTCTCCATGTGTCGCTCAAGATCTCCTTCAACATCGATGCATCGCGCTCGGAGGAGTGCATGGCTCTGCTCAAGGGCTATTTCTCCAAGATCGGGCCGTTCAACCTCGACGTGATAGGTTATGAGCACGTCAACGGAGTCATCTGGATCAGGTTTGCCGAAAGCCCGAGGCTTGCCGAGATCCACAGCCGTCTTGACGAGATGATAGAGCAGACGTTCGGCGTGGCGCCCAACGAGCTTGACCTGAAGTTCATCTACCACTGCACGCTGTTCATGGATGATGACGACAAGCTGATTCCGGCCATGGAGGAGATCACCAAGGTTCCTCTTCCGAGCAAGATCCTTGCAAGGGAGTTCCTGATAGGTGCGTCGGAGGACGGACTTCCCGGCACCTATTCCGTCATGAGCCATTCACGTCTGGGCCCGGAAGTGGACGTGAAGGAGCAGTGGGACAAGTTCAAGGAGAAAACTGAAGCATGAGATACATCGATTTCGGCCCCAAAGGCAGGCAGGTATCGGTCATCGGCATCGGATGCATGAGGATGGGGGACCTTTCCCCGGCCCAGGTGGACGATGTCATCTTTGCGGCACTGGACAAGGGAATCAACTTCTTCGACCATGCCGACATCTACGGAGGCGGAAGATGCGAGAAGAAGTTCGGAGAAGCGCTCAAGCGCAATCCCGGACTGCGCGACAGGGTGTTCATCCAGTCCAAGTGCTCGATCCGCAACGGACTTTACGATTTCTCCGCAACACACATCACGGAGGCCGTTGACGGAATCCTTTCCCGTCTTGAAACCGATCATCTGGACAGCCTGCTTCTGCACAGGCCCGATGCCCTGATGGAACCGGATGAGGTGGGGCAGGCTTTCGAGCAGCTCCACAAGGCCGGAAAGGTATTGTCTTTCGGCGTCTCCAACTTCAACCGCTTCCAGATGGAGCTCCTGCAGGGCGGACTGCCGTATCCGATCATGGCGGACCAGCTGCAGATGAGCCTGGCCCATACTCCGATGATAGACGAGGGCCTCAACGTCAACACCATGTTCGACGGCGGCGTGACGCGTGCATCCGGAACCCTGGAGTACTGCAGGATGAAGGGAATAGTGATCCAGACATGGTCACCGCTGCAGAAGGGCTTCATAGAGGGTGCCTTCCTGGGAGATCCTGCCTATGATGCCCTGAACAAGACCCTGGAGAGGCTTGCCGGCGCGTACTGGGTGACTCCGGATGCCATGGCCTATGCCTGGCTTCTCAGGTATCCCGCAAGGATGCAGGTGATCATCGGGACGATGAACCCTGCCCATATCGCTTCGGCCGCCGAAGCCGCCGAGGTGCATCTTTCAAGGGAAGAGTGGTACGAACTCTACAGGGCTGCCGGCAACAGGCTCCCTTAAGGCCATATAGACCTTCTGCGCAATAACGGCTAACATATCGTGGAAACGAGGCATCACTATGGACAACAAGAACAGACAGATCATCCTCACGGGCGACAGACCCACCGGAAGGCTTCATCTGGGGCACTACGTAGGCTCCCTCAAGAGGCGTGTGGAACTGCAGAACTCAGGGAAATTCGATGAAATCAACATCCTGATTGCGGATGACCAGGCCCTGACGGACAACGCCGAGAATCCCGGCAAGATCAGGGACAACATCATAAATGTCGTTTTGGATTACCTTTCTGTCGGAATCGACCCTGCAAAGTGCGATATCTGCGTGCAGAGCCAGCTTCCTGCACTCCATGCGCTGACTTTCTACTACATGAACCTGGTTTCCACGGCAAGGCTGTCCAGAAACCCCACCGTCAAGGCGGAAATCCAGATGCGCGGATTTGCCGACGAGGGACTTCCCGCAGGTTTCTTCGCATATCCCGTTTCCCAGGCGGCCGACATCACGGCATTCGATGCCACGGTGGTTCCGGTAGGAGAGGACCAGCTTCCGATGATCGAGCAGACAAGGGAGATAGTGGAGAAGTTCAACCGCATCTACGGAGAGACCCTGGTGATGCCCAAGGCAATGATTCCGGAGAACGTCATGCAGCGCCGTCTGCCGGGCGTGGACGGAAAGGCCAAGATGAGCAAGTCCCTGGGCAACTGCATCTACCTCTCGGACAGTTCCAATACGGTCAAGAAGCAGATCAACGGCAAGATGTTCACGGATCCCACACACCTCAGGATAGAGGATCCGGGCCACACTGAGGGCAATGTCGTATTCACGTACCTCGATGCCTTCAGCACGGACGCTCACTTTGCAGAGTTCCTGCCGGAGTATGCCAATCTGGACGAGATGAAGGAGCATTACAGAAGGGGAGGCCTGGGAGACGGCACTTGCAAGAAATTCCTCTTCAACGTTCTTGAGCAGGAACTTGCCCCCATAAGGGCCGAGAGGGCCAGATGGGCATCCGACATCGGATCCGTCTACGACATAATCCTGGAAGGAACCCGCAGGGCTCAGGAGAAGACCAACGCCACCCTTGCAAGGGTCCAGAGTGCCATGCGCATCGATTATTTCAAGGACAGGGCCATAATCAAGGAGTGGGAGAAGCTTCTCAAGGAAACGAATTCCTGAAATAACGCCTTCCCGGCCTGTATTTGTACTGTTTTTTTTGTTGTTTTCCTCAAAATCATGCCTTAAAATGTTATCAGGAATATTGTGTGAGTCGCTTCTACTGCGGCTCTTTCACTAAACTGAAAGGGGAAAAACATGGAAAAGAAACGTGGTTTTTTCAAGGCCTATCTGGAGTTCAACGTTCTGTACAAGATCCTGATAGGTCTGGTGGTCGGTGCCATTGCAGGTGTCATCCTTGCGTCAGTCGGCGTCACAGCTCTTCCGGCATGGCTGAGCATGTTCGGAACAATCTTCACAAGACTGCTGAAGATGATCATCATCCCGATGATCTGCGGCTCACTTGTAGTCGGTGCTTCTTCAGTGTCTCCTGCAAATGTCGGTAAGATCGGACTCAGAGTCGTCATCATCTATCTGCTGACATCAGCCTGCGGAGTCATCATCGGACTGGTCATGGCAAATATCTTCAGACCGCACGCAGCTCTGGCAGCAGTCGAGGCCCTTGCAGCCGGCGCAGCAGGAAAGACAGGATCAACGGATGTCTGGTCAGTCATCTCCAACATCATCCCGACAAGCGTCCTGACATCACTGGTCAATGAGACTGTCCTTCAGGTCATCTTCTTCTCACTGGTGTTCGGACTCTGCCTCTCATTCCTCAAGATTTCCAAGAACGAGAGAATCGCAGCTGCAGCAAAGACAACATATCAGATCTTCGACTGCCTTGCTGAGGTCATGATGATGGTCGTCAGGGGAATCATGCAGTACGCACCGTTCGGTGTCGCAGTGCTCATCGCCGAAGTTTTCGCCAAGAACGGAGCAAAGGTCGCCGGCGCACTGGTCATGGTCGTGGTTGCATGTTTCATCGGTTACGCCATCCACATCATCGTTATCTACGGCGGACTGCTCAAGATCTACAGGATCAAGATCGGCCCGTTCTTCAAGGAAGCAAGAACTCCGTTCATTACGGCTTTCGTCACACGTTCTTCAAACGGAACCCTGCCCACCACGATGGAGGCTGCAGAGAACCTCGGAATCGACAAGGAAGTCTATGCATTCAGCCTTCCTCTCGGAGCCACGATCAACATGGACGGTACCGCAATCTATCAGGGTGTGTGTGCATTCTTCCTGGTCATGTCCTGCTTCGGCAGAGGCCTTACAATCGGTGAGATGGGAATGATCACACTGCTTGCAACACTGGCTTCAATCGGAACAGCCGGTGTCCCGGGCGCAGGTGCAATCATGCTCGCCATGGTCATGCAGGGAATCGGAATGCCGATTGCAGAAGGAACGGTTCTTGCCGGTGCCTATGCAATGATCCTTGGTATCGATGCCCTCCTGGATATGGGAAGAACGGCACTCAACGTCACCGGCGACCTTACATGTACCGCCTGTGTCGCAAAGCGCATGAAGTTCCTGACAAAGGATTCAGTGCTTGCCAAGTAA
>JAJBWA010000106.1:0-52808 GCA_031935845.1 bacterium
ATATTTTCCGCCCTTGACCGCGAATCCGAACATCATTCCCTGATCGCCGGCACCGATCATCTCATCGGAATCAACTGCTCCGCCGATTTCCTGGGACTGTTTGGTAATGAGGTTGATGATCCTGTCCACCCTGTAGCCCAGGCGGTCTCCGACCGAGCGTACAACCGCATCGTAGTCGATGTCGCAGGCTGCGGTGATCTCTCCGCCCAGGACAACCGTGGCGTCCTTTGCCATGACCTCGCATGCCACATGGGCGCGGGGATCTTTCCTGAGGACTGCCGTGAGGATTGAATCTGAAATCTGATCTGCGTACTTGTCGGGATGGTACTTGCTGACCATCTCAGTGGAAAACATACTCATGTCTCCCCTCCTTTAGCTATTCTTTTCCGACGGAGCAATTAGAGCTTAAATCCCGTCATAGATAAACTATAACCCGGACATACCGTCCGGGCAATAAAAAAAGCAGCAGGCGAGATTCGAACTCGTGTAGGCCACCTTGGCAAGGTGGTGCGTAACCACTACGCTACTGCTGCAAGACGAGATTGTTTATAACATTTTTGCAGAACTTGCGCAAGTCCAAGAGCATTTATTTTTTTTTGGCGACGCATGTAGATTTCTTTTCGTAATTTCTATATATTAGTCAAGCGGCAAAAAACTGCGGATCAAACAAACATCATTAGTTGAGAGGAATAAAATGGAAATCAAGAAACTTGAGAACTCTTCCGTGGAGCTCACACTCACACTCAAGGCAGATGTCATCGAGGAAGACTATTCAAAGACAATCAGGGATTACGCCAAGAAGCTTACCCTCAAGGGATTCAGACCCGGAAAGGCTCCTGTCTCACTTGTCGAGAGCAAGTACGGCGATGCCATCCGTGAGGAAGTCACGTTCAGACTCATGGAGAAGAACCTCACCGATTCCTACAAGGACATGGATGCCAAGGACCGCCCGCTTCCCTACAGCACACCCGAGCTGCAGAACGAGGAAGCACTCCTTCCGTTCAAGCCCAACACCGACATCACCTACAGCGTCATCTACGATGTACTTCCCGTCGTGAAGCTCCCCGAGTACAAGGGACTTGAGATCGAGTATCAGGAAAGGAAGATCACGGACGCCGAGGTCAACGAGGAGATCGAGAGACTCAGACAGCAGAACGCCATGGTCATCGCCAAGAACGGTGCTGTTGCCGAGGGCGACATCGTCACGCTCGACTATGCAGAGCTTGATGCAGACGGCAAGGAGATGGAAGCCAACAAGCGCGACGACTTCACCTTCACGGTCGGAAGCTCCTACAACTTCTACAAGCTGGACAAGGACATCATCGGTTTCAAGAAGGGTGACGAGAAGGTCATCGAGAAGACATACGGCGACGACAGCGGAATGGGTACCGACTACCTCGGAAAGACCGTGAAGATCAAGGTCAAGGTCAAGGAAGTCAAGGTCAAGGAAGTTCCGGAGCTCGACGACGATTTCGCACAGGACGTCAAGGACGAGTACAAGACGGTTGCAGACCTGCTCAAGGCCACAAGGAAGCAGCTTGAGGACGCAGCAGAGTCAGACAACAAGGCCGCAAAGCTCGACGCAGTGGTCAAGGCCCTGCTCGAGAAGACAGAGATTGCAGTTCCCAAGAGCATGGTCGAGGCTCAGCTTGAGTCAGACTGGCAGAACTTCATCTCCCGCTTCGGCATGAGCGAGGAAGACGTCCTCAAGATCATGGGCGCCCAGGGCGGTTCAAAGGAGCAGTTCCTCGAGACCAGAAGGGCAGATACCCTGCAGAACATCAAGGCTCAGCTTGTGATCGAGCAGATCAAGGAAGACCAGAAGTTCGAGGTCTCCGAGGAAGAGCTTGCAGCCGAGCTCAAGAACTACGGCGAGGACATCACCAAGGACAGCCCCAACTACGAGTCAATGAAGATCTATGCCGAGGATGACGTCAAGTTCAGAAAGGCACGTGACTTCCTGATCGAGAACAACAAGTTCAAGGCAGCAAAGGCTCCCAAGGCAGAAAAGGAAGAGAAGACCGAGAAGGCTGCTCCCAAGGCAAAAGCCCCCAAGGCCGAGAAGAAAGAGAACTGAGGAAACCGAATGCTGATACCGACCGTCATAGAGCACAACGGACTCAATGAAAGGGCCTACGACATCTACAGCAGGCTGCTCAAGGAAAGGATCGTCTTCCTTGACGGAGAGATCGACGATGCCAGGGCAGACCTTGTCGTGGCCCAGCTTCTGTTCCTGGAGAACGAGGATCCCAAGAAGGAGATCTACCTCTACATCAATTCACCGGGCGGAAGCGTAACGGCAGGTCTTGCAATCTATGATACCATCCAGAGCATCACGTCTGATGTATCCACCATCTGCATGGGTCAGGCAGCTTCAATGGCAGCCCTGATCCTTGCATCCGGAACCGAAGGAAAGAGAATGATCCTTCCTTCGGCCAGGGTCATGATCCACCAGCCGTGGGGCGGCGTGCAGGGACAGGCGTCGGACATCAGCATCCACGCCAAGGAAATCATCAGGCTCAAGAAACTCTCCATCGAGTATCTGGCAAGGCACACCGGACAGGAATACGACAAGGTTGCATCCGATATCGAGAGAGACCACTTCATGACAGCTCAGGACGCGGTCGACTATCATATCGTTGACTCGATCCTGAAACGTGAGGACTGACGATGGCATTCGGAAAGAACAACAAATACTGTTCATTCTGCGGAAGCTCCACCAACAGGATGGTCACAGGCCCGGGCGGCGTGACCATCTGCGAGAGCTGCGTGGAGAAATGCAGGGCAATCCTCTACGGAGAGGATGAGGAAAACGGTTCAAAGGAGCCGTCCTCGTTCGCAATCCCGGACAAGCTTCCCACACCTCACGAGCTCAAGGAATATCTTGACCAGTTCGTCATCGGACAGCATCAGGCCAAGAAGATCCTCAGCGTGGCCGTATACAACCACTACAAGCGTGTGAAGTTCGAGAAGGAGCTGGAGTCCAACGAGAACGTTTCACTGGACAAGTCCAACATCCTGATCATGGGACCCACCGGAACCGGAAAGACGCTGCTTGCAAGGACACTCGCCACAAGACTCAGCGTTCCGTTCGCCATTGCAGATGCAACGACGATCACCGAGGCCGGTTACGTCGGAGAGGATGTGGAGAACATCCTGCTCAAGCTCATCCAGGCCGCCAACGACGACATCGCAGCCGCCGAGCACGGAATCATCTTCCTGGACGAGGTGGACAAGATAGCCAAGAAGGGAGAGAACGTCTCCATAACGCGTGACGTCTCAGGTGAAGGCGTGCAGCAGGCACTGCTTAAGATCATAGAGGGAACGGTTGCAAGCGTCCCGCCCCAGGGCGGCAGGAAGCATCCCAATCAGGAGATGCTCAAGATAGACACACGCAACATACTGTTCATCTGCGGCGGAGCGTTCGTGGGACTGGACAGGATAATCGAGAAGAGGATCGGAAAATCAGAAATCGGTTTCGGAAAGCACCAGACGGATTCCAGGGACAAGGATCTCGAGACCCTCTACTCCAATGTCCTTCCTGACGATCTGATCAAGTTCGGCCTGATTCCCGAGTTCATCGGAAGACTCCCCATCCACGTAGCTCTGAACGACCTCAAGGTGGAAGACCTGGAGAGGATCCTCACCGAGCCCAAAAACTCCATCATCAGGCAGTATCAGGCAACCATGAAGCTGGACAAGGTGGAGCTCGAGTTCACAAAGGATGCCATCCACAGCATCGCCCAGACGGCATACGACCAGAAGACCGGTGCCCGCGGACTGCGGAGCATAGTGGAGTCCATCATGACGGACATAATGTTCGATGTCCCGTCATACAGCGATGTGGCAAAGATCGTGATTGAGGAATCCACGGTAACCAGCAAGACCAAGCCGGTTCTCCTCGGATCAGACGGAAAGCCGGTGGAACGCAAGCTCCCGTCATGACATACGGCAACATAATCGATTCCCATTTCCATACACAGTCCATGCTCCAGAGGGGCATGGATGTTTTTTCTGACTACGACAGATTGTTCGGATCCGGTTTTCACGGCGGCATAGACATCGGCTGCACGCATGATGACCTGCCCGAGCGCAGCAGGTTGCTCAAGGATTATCCCAAGATACTTCTTGCCGGAGCCATGGGCCCGTGGGAAGCCGGCCGCAGAGAGACAAAGCCGGTTGAGCCGGAATATGAATTCCAGACGGTAAAGAGCACCGACCTGATACAGGCGGAACTGGAGGAGCTCAGGAAGAACATCATCCGGTACAAGGCCTCGTTCATCGGGGAGATAGGGCTGGACTACTACTGGGACTACGGAACGCATGAGAAGCAGCACCTGATATTCGAGACACAGATGAAGTGGGCTTCGGAGATGGGTCTGCGGGTCCTGATACATGACAGGGATGCCGATGACGATACAGCCGAGGTCATAAGGAGGCTGGGTCCGGACAGAGGCGGCGTGATCCACTGCTTTGACGGTAGCCGCACGGTGCTGGAAGCAGCCCTGGACAGAGGCTACTTCATAAGCTTTGCAGGGAATCTTACATATAGAAGGAATACGCAGCTCAGGGAGATGCTCAAGGCCGTTCCCATGGACAGGCTGCTTCTCGAGACGGATTCCCCCTACCTTGCACCCGTGCCGCTCAGGGGACAGCCCAACAGCCCGCTGAACATAATCCATACCTATGAATGCGCGGCACGGACTCTGGGAATGGAGACAGAGGAACTGGCTGTAACTGTAAGGGAAAACTTCGACAGGCTCAGCGGCTGCGTGTGACCCCGACCTTGGGACATCTTCCGTTCTCGGGGCACAAGGAGCATCTGGGACTCACGCTGGTGCAGACTTCCTGTCCGTAAGACACCAGAAGCTCGTTCAGCGGAATCCAGAAACGTCTGGGCATTATCGGCTGAAGTGCCTTCTCGCTCTCCTCCGGAGTCTTTGTCTCTATCCACCCCAGACGGTTGGATATCTGATGGACATGACAGTCCACACATATGGCATCGATTGCAAATCCCAGGTTGAGCGTAAGGTTGGCAGTCTTGATTCCGACTCCCGGAAGAGCCATCAGCTTTTCCGCATCTGCAGGGACATTTCCGTCATATTCTTTTACCAGTATCTCGGAAATCTGCCTGATCTGGACGGCCTTGCGCTTGTAGAACCCGGCTGGAAAGATGAGCCGTGAGATCCGTTCCTCAGACAGCTGAAGCATGGCGCGGGCATCCGGAGCCTCGGCCAGAAGCCTCTTGGAGGCATTCAGCGTGACATCGTCCTTTGTCCGCAGCGATATGACGGTAGAGATCAGCACAGAGAACGGATCCTGTTTCTCCACAGCCACAAGCGACACCGCGGGCAGCACCTTGCCCATATCGGCCAGAACCTGTCTGAACTCGGAGAAGATCCTGTCGAAATAGGATTCGTCCATGTCACTTCTTTTCATAAACATACTCAAGTACGGCCGTATCGCGGGCGCCCTTCTCCGTTCTTCCGGCTACTGCGGCAATGGACCCGAAATCGGGCAGGACCACTCCGTACAGATTCCCGTCGGTTACAACCTGCGCCAGACGGTAGTCCGTTATCCAGGAGACAGAGCCCTTGGATTCGAAGAAGCTTGAGAACCCGCCCACATACGGGCACAAGGCCATCACTATGCCCAGCCTGTCCATCTGCTCAAGCGCGTTCGTTGCGAACATCCTGCTTGTCCCTTCCTTCTCGAATTCGGTCACATGACCGTCAGGAAAACAGGCAACGATGTCCTCTGCCAGGTCTTTACCCTTGTCGTCAAAGACAAGAGCTACATTCCGGGACATCGATGCTGTTTCGGAAATCAGCGATGCCGCAGCCTTTTCCCAACCGGACATCTCATCCGAGACAAGCGTGCAGTCAAAGTACTGCGAGCCGTAGGAATCCTGTATGGCAAGGACTATCGATGACGGATCCAGCGCCGACACATCGATCTCGTTCTTCACGGCATAGGTTGCGGAAACCGGAGCCAGCACGATGTAGTCATCCTTCAGTGCCGCCAGAGCCGACGTGAACAGATCCACGGAACGGAATGTGCTTTCCGGCAGCTTCACCACCTTCAGGCGTATGCCCTTTCCGGCAAGGCTCATCCTGAGTCCGCCCAGCGTATCGGACGGCACCACCTGCATGAACGCATCGTCCGTAACGAGGGCCATGGAATCGAATGCAAGGAAGTACACCGCGGCCGCCGCACCTGCAAGCAGCAGTATGACGGAGACGGTGATGATCAGGATTTTCCATGCCCTGCGTTTTTTCTTCATGCATTGAAGATTACAGCCCGCGGGCATATGCGTCAAGCGACCGTTATTGACGTATGACCTTGTAAGCATTAGTATTAGCAGTATAGGAGATTACCAAATGACATCATACAAAGAACTGGGTCTGGTAAACACCAGAGATATGTTCGCCAAGGCTGTCAAGGGCGGATATGCAATTCCTGCTTACAACTTCAACAACATGGAGCAGATGCAGGCAATCATCATGGCATGTGTCGAGACAAAGTCACCCGTCATCCTTCAGGTTTCGAAGGGCGCAAGAGACTATGCCAACATCAACCTGCTCAGGAACATGGCCAAGGGTGCCACAGAATATGCACACGAGCTCGGATACGATATCCCCATCGTCCTTCATCTGGACCACGGTGATTCATTCCAGACATGCAAGGACTGCATCGACAACGGATTCTCTTCCGTCATGATCGACGGTTCTTCACTCCCCTACGATGAGAACGTCGCACTGACCAGAAAGGTCGTCGAGTACGCACATCAGTTCGATGTCACGGTCGAAGGCGAGCTCGGAGTCCTGGCCGGCATCGAGGATGAGGTCCAGGCAGAGACTTCACACTACACACAGCCGTCAGAAGTCATCGACTTCGTCTCCAAGACAGGCGTCGATTCACTCGCAATTTCAATCGGAACTAGCCACGGCGCATTCAAGTTCACTGCCGAGCAGTGCACCAGAAACGCTGACGGAATCCTTGTTCCGCCACCGCTCCGCTTCGACATCCTCAAGGAAATCGAGAAGAAGCTTCCCGGATTCCCCATCGTCCTCCACGGATCCTCATCAGTCACGCAGGAGTACGTCAAGATCATCAACCAGTTCGGCGGAAAGCTCAAGGACAGCGTCGGAATCCCCGAGGAGCAGCTCAGGGAAGCCGCAAAGAGCGCAGTCTGCAAGATCAACATCGACTCCGACGGAAGACTTGCAATGACGGCCATGATCCGCAAGGTCCTGGCAGAGCAGCCTGCAGTGTTCGATCCCAGAAAGTATCTGGCTCCGGCACGTGAGGAACTCAAGAAGATGTATGTCCACAAGAACATCGATGTTCTCGGATCAGCAGGTCACGCTTGAGAAACACGGCACTGAGGTGTCGGAAAGCCGCTCGGAAACGGGCGGCTTTTTCATTTCCCGCACGCGATATATATATTGTGTTTGACAGTGTGACGGCATCAGTGCTATATTCTACAACGTTGGGGCAATTGTTTGCCCGATTATACTTTATATTGATATCTATGAGGTGAGCTTGGCTACGAAGGAACTTAGGATCAACAGACAGATCCGCGCTAAGGAAGTATTCCTGATTGATGAGAATGGAGACAAAAGAGGCGTCATGAATTATTTCGACGCATTGGCACTGGCAGAGGACGCAGGACTCGATCTTGTCGAGATCTCCCCCAACGCCAATCCTCCGGTTTGTAAGATCATCGACTACGGCAAGTTCCGCTATGAGCAGGAGAAGAAGCTCAAGGAAGCCAAGAAGAACCAGACCATCGTGAAGATGCGTGAGATCAGGATGCAGCCCAAGATCGATACACACGACCTTGAGGTCAAGTCAAAGGCCATTGCGGAGTTCCTCTCCGGGGGCGACAAATGCAAGGTCACGATCCGCTTCCACGGCAGGGAACTGGCACACACCGAGCTGGGTCGGGATGTACTTTACAAAATCCTTGAACTCTTGACCGAAAAGGAGATATCGTATAACGTTGATTCCCAGCCGGCCATGGAAGGAAGGAACATGTCCATGCTTCTGAGCCCGGTGAAGAACGCAGCCAGAAAGCAGCAGCAACAGAGCAACTAGTCTCCGTATGGAGATGGATACGGCAGCTTCTGGGGGTTCTTGTTCCCCAGGGCGCTTATAACGAGGTAAAACATGCCTAAGATGAAAACAAGAAAGGCCGCAGCAAAGCGGTACAGGGTCACCGGTACTGGCAAGGTCAGGTTCAAGAAACAGGGACTTCGCCATATTCTCACCAAGAAGACCACCAAGCGCAAGAGAACTCTCCGCGCCACAGGTATTCTTTCCGACGTAGAAGCAAAGAAAGCAAAAGTCATGCTTCCTTATGCTTGAGATGGAGGGTGTAGATTATGCCTAGAGCAGTGGACGGAACCAAACACAAAGACAGACGCAAGAAAATCATGGAGCTTGCAAAGGGTTATTACGGACGCAGAAGCACCAATAACCGTGTTGCAAAGGATGCAGTGGCAAAGGCAGGTGCCTACGCCTACCGCGGAAGAAAGGAGAAGAAGAGAGATTTCAGAAAGCTCTGGATCGCCAGAATCTCCGCCGCAGTCAGGGCTGAAGGTCTCAGCTACTCGCAGTTCATGCATGCTCTGAAGATCTCGAACATCGAGCTCAACAGGAAGGCACTGTCCAACATGGCAATCGAGGACAAGGCTTCCTTCAGCGCTTTGGTAGCAACAGCAAAAAAGGCACTTGAGGCTTGATGAAAAAGGTCTTAACATTAAGGGAGAGGAGGTCGTAGCATGACGGTTTATGAAAACATGTTACTTCTTGAAGAGAGAGTCAAGAAAGCATCTGCTTACATTCAGAAGCTCAGAGCCGAGAATGAAGCTCTCAGAAGAGACATCAGACTCATAACAGCTCACAACGAGGAACTCCAGGCCTATGTTGACAACTACAAGGAAGATGAGGCCCGCATTGCACAGAGCATCGAGACCTCCCTTGAGAGCCTCAACGAAGTCGGACTGGACAACCTTGACCTTAATGTCGATGATTTCGAGATTGCGGAGCAGTTCTCTGCCATCGGCGGAGATGCTACCGAGGAGATTGATGTCTCGGGAATCGATGATATCGACCTCTGAGGACTGTTCACGTGAAAAAAGAGGATTGCGCAGGCAATCCTCTTTTTTTTGCCGAAACACACAAAAAACCCGGAAAATCGTACTTGTGCAGGCAAAAACCACCTTATGCTGCAGCATCCGATTCTGATAACCTTTGACTGGGGGAGAAAAATGAACTCGGAAGCACTGCTGCAGGAACATGTGGTGAGATACCTCAGGCTCTGCTGGAAACTTGGTCCGGATGCAGAAACCGTCAACGATGAATACCGAAGGCTCAAGGACATGCTGATCGTGGAGATATACTTCATGAAGGCGGTCAGACGCATACTGACCGACGACGAGATGTCCGGCTTCGTGCTCTATGTCGAGAAGGACCTGAGGATGATGATCGACAGCTTCAATCCCAGAAGGAGCACGATACTCGCGTTCTTGAGGCACAACATGGAACTGAGGGCCATGAGCTATCTGGCAAAGAACCGCAGGAGCCGATGCTTCAACACCCACTTTTCCAACAGGCTGCTGACGCTGGGAGAGGAGACCGTCCAGCTGGGACCGGAGGAACTGGTTCTCCGGCAGCAGGAAGAGCTTGAAAAGGAGGAAAGAGCCGGAAACGTCATAGACAGGCTCCGTCACCTGTGCTCGATCAGACCGGTAAAGCAGAGGAACCTCTTCATTTTCCTCTGCACCCTCCTGCCCTGCTCCTCCGCGGACATGGTCGACAATTTCTGCAGCATGCTGAACATCGACAAGGAACAGACGTTTGCAATCGCGGACTACCTGGCGGAAATGAACAGTCAGGTCCGGATGTACAGGACAAGCCGCGGGTATCTGAACATGAGGAGGAATTACTTCCTCATGCGCCGCATCGAGCTGGAGCTGCATATAAGAAGTGCGCTCAACGAGCAGAAGCTGATGGAGAAACTCGAGTACCAGAAGAAGCAGCTCAAGACAGTGCACAGGGAAATGGAACACACCAAGATGAACGTGAAGTACAGGATCCTGAGCGAGGTCCTGGGAATCACGTGCTCTGCCATAGCATCCGCAGTATTCAATGCAAAGAAAATCCTGGAAGCCGCATCAACGGATGACGACAGCTTCACATATGCGGCAGACGGTGATCCCGAACTCCGGAGGTTCGAGCCGTTCGACGTATTCAACATCACCATGATTCCCAGACCCGATGCCGGGGAAGAACTCTTCCTGACAACCATCGGCATAGCCTAGACCAGTGGACTTACGGGGACAAATCAACTATCCTCGAAGTATGTCACGATTCAAGAAAATCCTGCTTGCAAGCTCAAACGAGCACAAGCGCCACGAGTTCAGCCAGCTGTTCGGAGACTATGAAATAATCCTCCCTTCCGACCTGGGCATCAGCTTCGACTGCGATGAGAACGGTGAGACGTTCCTGGACAATGCCCTGATAAAGGCAAATGCACTTTATGACAAGGCCGCCGATCTGGGAATGCCCGTGATGGCCGATGATTCAGGCCTGATTGTCCCTGCCCTTCCCGGCCGTCTCGGCGTGAGGACAGCACGTTTCGGAGCAGAGGACGGAGGCCCTCTGCTGAGTGCCCATGAGAAGAACCGGCTGCTGATAAGGATGCTTGAAGGCAAGACTGAAGAAGAGCGCAAGGCGGTATTCGTCTGTGCCATCGTGATGATCATAAACAGAAACAGAATCTATTGCGCGGTGGAGAATGCAGAAGGCAGGATCCTCCATGAAGAAGTGAACGGAACGGGAGGATTCGGATATGACCCTGTCTTCCACTGCAATGAGGCAGGCTGTTCCATGGCTCTTCTGCCGGACGGAGACAAGAACCTCTACAGCCACAGAGGCAAGGCCGCTAGAAGCATAATGAAACTGATAAAGGAGTGAACATGGCTAAGGAAATACCGTTGAGAAACCAGGTCGCCGAGAACGACAAATGGGATCTGAGCAGCCTCTATCCCTGCGATGAGGCTTGGGAGAACGACCTTCAGAAACTGAAGAAGAAGGTCGAGGAAGCCGGCAAATTCAGGGGAACCCTCGGAAAGGATCCGACGAACCTCCTGGAGGCCATGAAGTGGCTCTCAGACGCCTGCATGCTGGCAGAGCAGGTCTACGTCTATGCATCGCTCAAGTCGGCTGCAGAAAACGACAACCCCGAGAACCAGCGCAAGACGGGCATCATATCGCAGGTCTACACGGACCTCATGGCCGCCATCAGCTATATGGATCCCGAGATACTGGAAATCAGGAACCTGGAAAAGTGGATCCAGGAGAAGGAGTTCGACGACAGCCGTGTCTACCTGAGCAAGATCATGCGCCAGAAGGAGCATACCCTCGGGCAGAAGGAAGAGGAAATCCTTGCAAAGCAGTCAGAGCTTCAGGGCACACCCCGCAGCGCATTCGGAATGCTCACCAACGTAGACATGGATTTCGGCAAGGTAGACGGAATGCCGCTGTCACAGAGCACATGGTCACAGTTCATGATCAATCCGGACAGAGACCTCAGACGCCGCGCCTACGCGCAGTTCTACGGAACATACAAGGCCCACCAGCAGACCATCGCCACACTTTATGCAGGATCGGTCAAGCAGGACATCTTCAACGCACGCGTACGTGGATTCGATACAGCCCTTGATGCAGCCCTGTACCGTGACGACGTTCCCAGAAGCGTCTACACGGGCCTCATCGAATCCGTCCACAAGGCCTTCCCTGCTCTCCACAGGTACTATGAACTCAGAAAGAGAGTCCTCGGACTCGACGAGCTCAGGCACTATGATGTCTACGTTCCGCTTGTAGGCTCGGTCAAGACTCACAAGACATACGAGGAAGCGGCGGAGATCGTGAAGGAAGCCCTGAAGCCGCTCGGAGAGGACTATGTCAGGACAATCTACAAGGGAATCACCACGGACAGATGGGTGGACCGTTACGAGAACAAGGGCAAGAGAAGCGGCGCTTTCTCAAGCGGCGGATTCATCGGAGCCCCCTACATCCTGCTCAACTACAAGGAAGACGTCCTGGGTGACGTATTCACGCTGGCCCACGAAGGCGGCCACAGCATGCACAGCTACTACTCCAAGCGCAACAACCCGTTCCTGTGCTACGACTACACCATCTTCGAGGCTGAGGTCGCATCCACATTCAACGAGCAGCTTGTGGCCAAGTACCTCATCGACAACGCCGAGGACCAGACGATGAAGACATTCATCATCGCAAAGCAGATCGACGACATCATCGCCACCCTGTTCAGACAGACCATGTTCGCAGAATATGAGCTTCTGTGCCACACACAGCAGGAACAGGGTCAGCCGCTGACGGCTTCCACCCTCAGGAGCACATACCGCGGACTGCTCGAATCCTATTTCGGCCCGGCGATGAAGTTCGAAGAGGATTCGGACCTCGAAGGCCTCAGGATCCCGCATTTCTACAACGCATACTATGTGTACAAGTACTCCACCGGTATTTCGGCAGCCATCGCTCTTTCGGAGCGCGTGCTCAACGGCGGACAGAAGGAGCTGGACGATTATCTCGGATTCCTCAAGTCAGGCGGCTCCAAGTTCCCGATCCAGACGCTCAAGGGTGCCGGCGTGGACATGTCCACACAGGAGCCTGTGGATGCAGCCACCCGCAAGTTTGCAGACCTGCTCTCACAGCTTGAGAAACTGATCTGATTCAATCACCCACAGAAACAAAAAAGCAGTTCAAAACGGCAAAATTGCTCTTTTGAACTGCTTTTTTTTGAAAAACTGCTCAGCTTGTCGGACCGACCTTTGAGTCGACGTGCATTCCCATACCTGCCGTATGAGCGGAAACCTCTGATGCAAGGTACATGACTGCGTTTGCAACCTCTTCCGGTTTTGCATAGCGCTTGTCCATTGCATATGCACCTGCGAGAGCCGCCATGGCTTCCTCATGTGAAAGCTGCGGGAAGAAATCCTTCTCAATGCGGACCATCATGGGAGTGTCAACGGGACCCGGGCAGACATAGTTGACGTTGACGCCTACGGGGCCGAGCTCGAGTGCGATGCACTTTGTCAGACCTGCGACGGCATACTTTGAAGAAACATATGCGCTGTTGCCGGCAGTGGGCTCGTATGCTGCGGCTGATGCAACCACAACGACAGCACCGGACTTCTTCTCAATGAGGGTCGGAGCCGCATACTTCATGGTGAGCATGACTGAGAAGACGTTGAGCATGTAGACCTGCTGGAACAGATCAAGCGTCATGTCCTGAACAGGATGGGCCTTGCCCTCGTATCCTGCGTTGGGAACGACGATATCGATGGTTCCGAAATGCTTCTTGGCGCCTTCGACGAAATTCTTGATTTCCTCTTCATTGTTCATGTCGGCGACGAAGCCTGCGACCGTACCGGCCTTGGCTCCGAGAGTGGGCATGAGGGCATCAATCTTGGCCTGACTTGTGGAAGAGAATGCAACCTTGGCACCCTCTGAGAGAAAACCCTTGACGATTGCCGTACCGATACCGCCGGTACCTCCGGTGACGAGGACTACTTTATCCTTTAGTTTGAGATCCATAACAACTCTCCTTATTTCATTGTTCTGTTTTTATATACATCTAGAGAATATTATAAAAAAGATGTCGTGTCAACAACACGACATCTCGTGAAAAGCTACCGGATAATGTTATCCAAGGAACATTACCTTCTATTGCCGCGGTATCCTCCGCGGTTGTTGGGGAACTTGGGCTTGAGGGCCTTCGAGTACTCGACAACCTGGTCATGGGAAACCTTGTCTACGTCGGCGGTCTCGCTACTCTCCTTCACAAGCTGCTCCACCACCTCGTAACTGTGAATGAAGAACTCAATCGACTGGATTATCATGTTCATCCTGGCACCGACATCGGAATCGCTCATGATGGAGTTGAACCCGTCGAACTCTTCAGCCGCATGGTTGGTGGAGTTGCGGACATCACCGATGTAGTAGTAGCCGAACAGAAGGTTCTTGAGGGCCTCTCTGTCGGGGCAGATTGTATGGGCCCTGATGATTCCGGCATCCTCTTCATCCAGTTCGCTGACCCTCAGTTTGGCGAATTCAAGCTGGTTCGCCTTCGAGTCACCCTTGCGCTGAGCGCGTCCCCTGCTGTAGTTCTTGATGTAATAGTGCTCGATATCGTCAAGCTTCCATTTCTCATAGGGCTTCAGATCGTAATAGATCTGGGCCAACTGCCTTGCGACGGCATCGGAACACGAAGGCGAATTGCTGTAGTAATAGAATCCCTTGCTGACGAAGTCGGCGGGAGCCCTGGATTCGATGATGGTCAGCGTCTGCTGCCAGAATCCCTTGCGGTAGGCCCACTTGACCAGGTCGAAGAACTCGATGTTATCGGTCTTGAGCAGCGGGCCGTAGTCCTGCCTGATGCTCTCAGCAATCATTCCGAAGAACTTCTCGGCGAATGAGGAACCACCGAGGCTCTTCTTCTCATGGAACAGCTCACGCAGGCTGTCGATTCCGCGCTCGATGTCTGATATGTCGCACAGGGAGATTCCGATGTCGATGTTGCGCATTGCATACAGAAGCCGTTCGATGTCGGAATTGTGAATTCCCGTCATGTTCCAGTAGTCCAGAAGCAGATCGGTCTTTCCATACCTGAGGAACGCCCTGATTCCGGCCAGCAGGTCGGAGATGGCGAACTTCTCGGTGTCATCGGAGACCTCGCTGACGATTCCGTCCGGATTCTTCGTGGTGGTGATAATCTTGGCTATGCTGAGGTTCGTCTCTGGCATTGCCTTGATGAGGTTCATCAGGTTCATCATCACGAAGGTGTCCGATGCATCGTCACTCTGGACGCACATGTAAATCTCGACGGTGTTCTTGCTTTCCGGATCGTCGTACTCGGCCATTATGCGGGTGAAGTTCTCCACAAACGTTCCGATTCCGTCGCTTCCGACCGGCGTGAAGCGGATCTTGACGTCGGAGTTTCCCTCAAGCAGCTCAAGCTTCGATGAACCCTTGAGCTCGTTGTAGAGATACTGGAACGTCCACGTCATGTAGTTCTGGCGTGCATTGTCGAAATCGGGGATGGCGTCGTCCATGCTGTTGATGAAATCCGTGCGCATCTGGGAATCCTGCATGAGGTGGTCGAAGAACTTGTTGAAGTGCTTCTGTCCCGCCTTGTTGAACTTCTGGAAATAACCCTTGACGAATTCAATGACGTCATTCTGCTGCTTCTCGTCAAGCAGCTCGCGGATATCCTGCTCCTCGACGTTGATTTCGTCGAGATACTCGGCCATGCGGTACCTGAACAGGCTGTATGTGGACATCTCGTTGATGTCCGTGGCGTAGAAGGTGCTTCCTTCCTTGAGCACGCATGACTTGAGGTCGTCGCCGGGATCATATGTGGATTTGGATCCGAACGTTATGATTTCGTCGATGCGGTGGTTGGCCAGCACGAATTTACAGCTTGCCTCTGCGGAAAGGAGGGCATCACAGTATGACGCCTTGTCATCCTTTTCATTGAAGTAGTAGTGGAGCTTGCCACCGACTCCGTACAACGGGGTTATCAGTATCCTGTATTTCATTTGTTACTCTCCTCCGGAGCTTTATTACCAATATTATCATTGTCTACTACGTCAGGCCATGTGTCCAGCACTTTCTTCCTGAACCAGACGCTCATAACGAATACAATGCCGAACGCCATGTAGTCGGTCACTACATATGACCACCAGACTCCGGTGACTCCGAACAGCTTCGAAAAGAGCGATATAATCGGAATCAGAAGTCCTACCTGCCTTGCTATGGTGTAGGTCAGCGTGAGGTATGACCTCTTTGCCGGCGGGAAGCTCTGTGCGAATACTATGGCGACACCGCTGATGAACAGAGAGATTCCCAGAATCCTGTAGGCTGTCATTCCCAACTCACGCATCTGGTCGGTGGCGTTGATCATGTTGAGGACCACCTGCGGCATGAGCACGAAGAACAGTCCTGCGACCGACGAGATGATGAATGCGGTGATGATTGCGATCCTTCTGGTCGCAAGGAAACGATGTTTATTCTTGGCACCGTAGCTGTATCCGAGTATCGGAGTCATTCCACGGGTGACGCCGAACACCGGCAGGGTTCCGAACGAGCTTATCTTGGAGTAACCGCCGTAGACCGATATGGCCGCCGAGCCGTAGCGCGAGATGACTTTGTTCACTATGCCGCTGACGACGGATGTGGTGGCCTGCGTGAGTGCCGACGGGATTCCGACGGCAAGGATGTCCGTGATGACCTTCCCGTCCGGCCTGAACCTCTTGAGCGTTACCGGCAGGTTGCTGCGGTTCTTCACGAACACTCCGTACAGTCCCACTCCCATCGAGACAATCTGTGCGCAGCCCGAAGCCAATCCGGCTCCGAAGACGCCGAGCTTGAACACCATGATGAAGAGCGGGTCCAGCGCTAGCACCGTCGCCGCACCTGCGATCTGCGAGAACAGGGGTATGACCATGTTTCCTGATCCCTGCAGGATGGAGAACGTTATCTGCGTGAATATCTGTCCGAACGACAGCATGGTGATGGTCCTGACGTATGTGACGCCTGCCGCGAGGACTTCCTCCTCCTTGGTGTACAGTCCGATGAACCACCTGGAGGCGAATATGCCGAGAAGCAACATGATTGCATAGGATATGCATCCCAGCATCAGACCGTTTGCGGCCGCCTTGGGAGGTCTGTCTGGATTACCTTCTCCCAAACCTCTGGCTATGCTTGAGTTTATGCCCACGCCGATTCCCGTCGAGATTGCACCCGTGAACATACTCACGGGGAATGCGAGCGTAACCGCCGCCAGACTCGATGGGCTGATCTTTCCTACGAAGATGGAGTCGATGGTGTTGTACAGCGACTGCATCACCATGGCGACAATCGACGGTGCCGCCATTCTGAACATCAGTTTTCCTATCGGGTCGGTCCCGAGTCTTTCTCTTGCTAGAGTCTTCATACTCAGACAGCATAATGTAAATGGATACGGATGTGCAAAGCCTTTTGCTGCAACGAGCGAAAAAACTTGAGGTTGCAATGTGAATCGGAGTATCATTCCAGCAAGAACGGGGGTATGTCTTCGGAAATCCAACAGCCTCCTTCATCCGGAAAGAAAATGAGCGAGAAAACGAACAAAAGAGAAAAGAAAGAAAATCTCCAGCCGGGAGACCTGAATCAGTACATCCGCCTTACGCCTGTCAAGACATGGATTGTCCTGCTGGCATTCCTGGTCTTTGTGATCGGGATGGTGGTCTGGGGACTCACCGGGACGCTGACCGTAGGCATCAATGCCGTCGCTGTAGTGGAAAACGAGAGCGTCAGCGTATACATCCCAACGGATCAGTTCACCAGGATAAAGGAAGACAGCATACTCGAGATCAACGGAACCTCCGCCGCATTCGGGGTCCTGCCCTCGGAACCCAGTGTACTGCATTCCGAAGAGGTGCTGGACGAATACCAGCGCTCGCTTGCAGGGCTTAAGGAACATGAGGAGGTCACGGTCGTGTACCGTCCCACCGGCCTGCTCGACGGATCATACAAAGCCGAAGTCATACTCGAGCGGATCAAGCCGTTTGAGTTCCTGTTCGGAGGGAACAAGAAACTATGAGCAGAGAACGGAACATACCACAGCCGATCACGAAGGGTATAGCCGACGTTCCGGTAATCATGCAGTATGAGAACCAGGAATGCGGCGCCGTCTCCCTGAGCATGGTCCTAGGCTACTACGGCAAGTGGCTTACCACGGGAAAGGTGAAGGAAGACGTCGGTCCCTGCAGGGACGGAGCCAACTCGAACCACATAGCCAAGGCGGCCGTGAGTTACGGGCTTCAGGCGGAAGTCTGCAGGTACAAGGCCCCCGAATTCTTCGAGAAGGCCACATTCCCATGCATCGTCCACTGGCAGTACACGCACTTTCTGGTAGTCAAGGGCGTCAAGAAGGACGAAGTTTACATGAACGACCCCAAGAAAGGAGACGTGGTGCTCTCCAGAAAGGCGTTCGAGGAAAGATACACGGGCTTCTGCATCTTCATGAAGCCCACAGAGGACTTCCAGCCCGAGGGACACAGGAAAACCCTCATGGAATTCATACGCGAGCGTCTGAAGCACATGACCCCCGCCCTGCTCTTCATCCTGCTGACCACGTTCCTGGTGAGCATGCTGACGATCTTCCGCCAGGGCATGTCCAAGCTGTTCCTGGACCGGTTGCTGACCGGAGACTACAACAGCTGGGAGAAACCGTTCCTGTACCTTCTGACCGCCGTCACCGTGGTGGAGCTGATAGTCCTTGCGATCAAGGCCTACCGTCTGAACAGAATCAACGGAAAGATTTCCGTGGTGAGCAGCACGTCATACATGTGGCACATACTCAAGATGCCGCTCAGCTTCTTTGCGGCCAGACTGCCCGGAGACATCTCCTTCCGCAAGCGCCTGAACGTTGACGTCGCGGGAAAGCTGGTCACGATATTCGGACCTCTCGCACTCCAGGTCCTGATGATGATCCTGTATCTGGGAATAATGGCAAGCTACAGCCTGATACTTACAATCATCGGAGTGTCGTCCGTGCTGATCAACGCGGTGATAGGCCGCATGATTGCTGTCAGAATCACGCGAATAACACGTGAGCAGATGACCAGCAACGGCATCATGGGAGGCACGCTCTCCGCCGGAATCCAGATGATCGAGACCATCAAGGCCAGCGGCGCCGAGAACGGATACTTCGAGCTCTGGTCCGGTTACCAGGCCAACGTATCCGGTCAGCAGAACAAGGCCAACAGGGTCAACCAGTCGCTCGGAATGATTCCGCTCATCGTATCGGCCGTCTCCGGAAACCTGGTTCTGATTGTAGGAGCCTTCCTGATCATGAACGGGCACTTCACCCCCGGTTCGCTCCTTGCTTTCCAGGGAATCCTGAACATGTTCAGTGCTCCTGCCAACGAACTGCTCAGGGCAAGGAAGGACCTTCAGGAGATGCATGCCAACATGGAGCGCATCGACGACGTCATGGAAACGGAGGACGACATCGCCTGGCGCAACCGCAAGGAAGAAGACCCCGCCCAGGAAACAACGGAGGACTACAAGAAGCTTTCCGGCCAGCTCACCATGAAGGACGTCAGTTTCGGTTATTCACGCCTCGACGATCCCCTCATCGAGAACTTCCAGCTTGACCTCAAGCCCGGAAAGAGCGTGGCGTTCGTAGGCCCGTCCGGCTGCGGAAAGTCCACACTTGCAAAGCTCATTTCGGGACTCTACCAGCCCTGGAGCGGATCCATCACGTTTGACGGCAAGCCGCTTCTGGACATCGACAACAGCGTGTTCCGCGGGTCGTTGGCCGTCGTGGACCAGGACATCATCCTGTTCGAGGACACCATCGAGAACAACATCAAGATGTGGGACAACACCATCGAGAACTTCGAGATGATCCTGGCCGCCAGGGACGCCCAGATCCATTACGACATCATGAAGCGTGAAGACGGATACAGGCACAAGCTTGCGCCGGAAGGAAAGGACTTCTCCGGAGGCGAGAGGCAGAGGCTTGAGATCGCCAGAGTCCTTGCACAGGAACCCACCATCATCATTCTGGACGAAGCCACCAGTGCCCTGGATGCCAAGACGGAGTACGATGTCGTCAAGGGCATCAAGGACCGCGGAATAACGTGCATCGTCATCGCCCACAGGCTTTCCACAATCCGCAGCTGCGACGAGATCATCGTCCTCGAGCACGGTCACGTGAAGGAACGCGGCACGCACAACGAACTCCTCAAGAAGAACGGACTGTATGCCGATCTGGTCAGAAGCGAGTAAGGAGGCAGGTATGAGTTGGTTGGACGAACAGATAAGACAGAGAAAGGAAGCGGATGACCTCGTATTCTCGGAGGCCAACCGCAGACTCGGCGACGTGGTCTCCAACAAGAACGGCATCGACCGCAGCAACGCGGAATCCGCAGAGGACGACATCGCCCGCATACTGGCCTTCTTCGGCATCAAGGCCAAGAAGCTTCCCGAGGGGGTCAACGACCTGAAGGAGCAGATGAACTTCCTCCTCAGACCGTCCGGAATAATGACCCGCGAGATATGTCTGGAGCCGGGTTGGCACAAGGATGCCGGGAACCCCATGCTCGCCTTCTTCAAGGACAGCCGCAACTCCTGCGCGCTGATTCCCGCAGGCAGAGGCGGTTACTATTACAATGATGAGGAAACCGGGAAACGCGTACACGTGGGAAAGGCGGAGGAAGACAGGTTCGACAACGACGCCATAGTCTTCTACAGACCCCTTCCGCTCAGAAGCCTCGATTTCAAGGACATCATGCGCTTCCTCTGGGATGCGCACACGACATCGGACAGGGCCATGCTGCTTCTGTTCCTTGGAATCGCCACATTGATACAGCTGTTCATCCCGAGGATAAACAAGATAATCTTCTCCACGCTGATTTATTCCGAGAGCATGAAGCTGTTCCTGGGAATCACCGTGTTCCTGCTTTCCATGAGCATATCTTCGGTCATGTTCACATCGCTGAAGAACCTCGTGCTGGCAAGGATAAACAACCGCTGCTCGACATCGTTCGAGGCCGCACTGGTAATGAGGCTGCTGCAGCTTCCGGTGCACTTCTTCCGTGAGAACAGCGCCGGAATCCTGAGCAACAGGATGTACAGCGCAAGGCCGTTCGCCATCTCGCTCGGAGACCTGATTTATTCATCGGTGCTCACGTCGGCGTTCTCTCTGATCTACATCGTGCAGATCTTCATCTATGCGCCTTCACTCGCACCCATTGCGGTTGCGGAGTTCGCAATCCAGATTGGCCTGTACATAGGGCTCGGAGTCGTTTCTTCGAAGGTAAAGCAGATACAGCTTTCAGCGGAGAACAAGGAGAGCAACCTGGCCTTCTCCACCATATTCGGAATTCAGAAGATCAAGCTGGTCGGTGCGGAAAAGCGCATCTACGGACAGTGGGCAAGCGCGTTCGAAAAGTCGGCCAAGGCATTGTTCAGGCCGCCTCTCTTCATGATTTTCGCTCCGGTCCTTATAATGGCCGCAGCACTGATAGGACAGATACTGATCTACTCGACTGCTCTCAGCAGCGGAATCTCCATGTCCGACTACTATGCCTTCAACTCGGCATACGGCCTGGTGTATGGAGCCATTATATCCCTTTCGCTTGTTGTCGATTCCGTGACCAGAATCAGGCCGCAGTACGTGCAGCTCACGCCCATCCTGCAGGCGGTTCCCGAGGTCGATTCAGCCAAGAAGACGGTATCCAGCCTGAAGGGCAACATCCGTATCGAAGACGTGTGCTTCAGGTATGACCCCACCACTCCGAACATCGTGGACCACCTGAACCTGTCCATCGAAGCCGGAGAGTATCTGGCGATAGTCGGCCGCACAGGATGCGGAAAATCCACGGTAATGCGTCTGCTTCTTGGTTTCGAGAAACCGGATTCGGGCCTGATAACCTATGATGGTGCGGACCTGCAGACAATGGACCTGCGTTCTCTCAGGCAGAAGATCGGCGTAGTCCTCCAGGACGGAAAGCTGTTCAACGGAGACATCTTCTCCAACATCACGATCTCCGCTCCGTGGCTCACCGAGGAGGAAGCCTGGGAAGCGGCCAAGATGGCAGGTCTTGAGGAAGACATCAAGAACATGCCGATGGGCATGCACACCATGATAAACAGCAACTCCGGCGGAGTGTCCGGCGGCCAGCGTCAGCGTATAATGATTGCCAGGGCCATAGCCTCCAAGCCGAAGATCCTGCTGTTCGATGAAGCCACAAGCGCCCTGGACAACGTGACGCAGAAGATAGTCTCCGACTCGCTGGAGAAGCTCAACTGCACCAGGATAGTGATTGCTCACAGGCTGTCCACAATCAGGCAGTGCGACCGCATAATCATGCTTGACGGCGGTCACATAGTCGAGGACGGAACGTACGAGGAACTCATGGCCCTGAACGGCGTGTTCGCGGATATGGTCGCACGTCAGCAGGTCTGTTACGATCCTCTCGAGTAGAATCTGGAGTCGGTCTCTATCATCTTCCAGTAAGCTGCGACATCGTTCTCGAAGCGCTCGCCGTACGCGTCGTACCAGCGCTGGGGCAGGAACGGAACCGGCTTGTGTGGCTTCATGCTCCGGCCCAGCCTGTCTATCTCGTCACGGATGAAGGTGCATGCGGATTTCTTGAACTCTTCGGGATCCATGTCGGGATCGAACTCGATCGGGCGGCCCACAGAGATCAGTCTGTTCTTCTTGTTCAGGTAGACCGGAAAGAACTTCAGGTTCCTTCCGGTCTTGCGGCGGTACATGCGGCCGAGGCCTGCGAAACCGGGCTGGATTCCGTTCACATACTCGGAATGACGCTGCGTGGACTCGCCGAAGATGAAGATGTCGCTCCCCTGCGTCAGCGCTTCGACTGATTTGCGGAACGTATCCAGCACCCTCTTGTCCCTGTAGACCATGATCGTATCGTAGATCAGTATCGGAGGAAGGGCGATTTTCACAACCCATGCGATTGTCTTCCAGAAACGGAAGTTCCTCCTGCTGTCACCGACGAGAACATCGTGGTAGGCATAGCTTTGGGTGTGCACCTTGTCAACGGCGTCGGCAATCACCCAGGTCTTGTGCCTGCGCGGGAAATAGAACGTCACCATCAGCGGACCGTTCACGGAGGCATGATTGCTCACGAACACCGCGGGATCGTCACCGGGAGGAACCTCGAAGACGGTCTTCGCCATGGGAACCATGATATGGAGGAAGAAGCTCGCAATCTTGTAATAAACGGATTTCCGTTCACGCTTCATAGACAACCATGGAAAGACGGGAAAACTACAGCTCCGCTATGACCTCGACCTCGCAGAGCACCCCTTTGGGCAGACTGCTGACGGCCACGCATGACCTTGCGGGCCGGTTGGTGAAGTATTCGGAATAGACATCGTTGAATGCGGCGAAATCCTTCATGTCGGTCAGGAAACAGAGCGTCTTGACCACATTCTCCTGCTTTGCTCCTGCAGCCTCCAGCACTGCCATGAGGTTCTTCATCACCTGCTCGGCCTGCTCGGTTATGTTGCTTCCGACAATTGCGCCGGTCTTCGGGTCAAGCGGAATCTGGCCTGATGTATAGAGCAATCCGTTGACGACTACCGCCTGTGAGTATGGTCCCACCGCCGCGGGTGCTTTTTCCGTACTGATTTTCTTCATCATCTGTCCTCCTGTTTCCTGCCGTTGCCGTGATGCAGGGCCTTCATCTCATACATCCTTGAATCCAGTTCGCGCATGAACGAATCTATGTTGCCGTGATCGAACGTACTGTGCCCGTACGAAAGGGAAATCTTGTACGGATGCTCGCCGCCGTTGAAAACCTCGATATTATTGCCCAGCTCCTTGAAATAGGCAGAAAGGTCATCATGCGGGGAAGTTGACATCTTCAGGATCACGAACTCATCTCCGGCAAAGCGGAATATCAGCTCATTGGTCTTCTTTGAACTCTTCAGTATTTCCGCCACGCTCCTGAGTGCATTGTCGCCTTCGGTGTGGCCGAAACCGTCATTGATCTTCTTGAAGTCATCAAGGTCGATCATGGCTCCGGCAAAGCGCTTTCCCTTCCTGATCCAGTATGTCAGTATCAGGTTCAGGTACTGCCTGTTGTAGGTGTCGGTCAGGGCATCGACATATGACATCTCGTTCTGCTGCATCATGTACAGACCTACAAGCCCTACTGCGGCGGAAAGCCATGCAAGGGAAAGCCCGTAGAACATGAACTGAAGCCCTGCGCCTATCAGGATGGGCATGAGGAACATGTTGATGTTGAAGAATGTCTTGGCTCCGTTCTCCTTCTCATAACGCTTGGTGAGGACTATCGAGGAGATGATGTAATAGAAGATCACGAAGTAGTATACATAGCTGAACGGCCGGCGCTCGTAGACATTGTTTTCATTGATGACGTAGGAGATCGGCACAAAGAAGTTCAGGATGGTCATCGAGAACATGAATATGCCGATTATGATCTGGGGCTTGTACTTCTTCCATATCCTCTTCATGTCACCGTACAGTCCCAGGTCCACATACACCAGGACGCTGAACGGAAGCAGCAGGTTGACCGAATAGAGATAGATGTTGGCAATGTAGTTCAGGACCCGTGAACCGGTGAAGATCTTTCCGTCGATCGTGTATGAGAAAGCCTCCATGAAGCAGGCAATCATCACGCCGAACACCAGGAACGCATATATCCTGTCCTCGGTACGGCGCCTGATGATTCTGGCACGTGACGTGTACCACAGCATCAGCAGAAGGATGACGCCTATTCCGTTGGGAATGTAAATCGATCTCAAATCCATTTTCTTACAGACTGCCCCATTGTGTATGGAATACCATTATTATCACTTTGAATCGTCAAATCCGCAAGTATGGAAATTACGGTGACATCCGACATGCGAAAAACAGGTTATAATTGACGATAATGGATTCCTGTAGTACTATTGTAGTACAGAGGTAATACATGAAGACCAATGCAGTTCTCCAGGTCAGGATTGACGGAGATCAGAAAAGAGAAGCGGAAGAACTATTCGAGAGATTGGGAATCTCCATCGCGGATGCCGTGAGGATGTTCATAGTGCAGAGCATCGAAGTTCAGGGCCTTCCTTTTGAAGCCAGAACAGCATTCGGTGGTCATAAAACCCTTCATGCTTATGGCATTCTCAACAAGTATGCAGATCTCTCCAAGATAGCGGGAGAAAAAGACGCCTGGGCAAAGGCAGCAGTGGAAAAATATGAAAATACTTGATGCTAACGCAGTTCTCAGGTTTTTACTCAATGACATCAAGGAACAGGCAACCGAAGTTGCCCAGGCAATCCGGGAAGGTGCGATTACAACGCCGGAGATACTTGCCGAAGTCGTCTATGTCCTCTCCGGTCATTATGGATTGTCGCGGAATGAGGTTTCCTGGGCTCTCCATTGCGTCCTTGTCGATGTCAAAGTAGAAAACGTTAGGGCATTGAGATATGCTCTTGGGGTATTCAACCAGACAAATCTGGATTTTGTAGACTGCCTTTTGATTGCCTATCATAAGGTCAACGGGATTGATGTCCTCTCCTTCGACAAGAAGTTGAAAACAACCCTTGATAAGGATCTTGAGATATACCAGCCTGATATGCCTATGATTCAGAACTGACTATTGACTTATTGGCGCATTTATTGTACTTTTCTTTTGTTCGTCAGAATTCACGCGGCTATGGTGGAATTTGGTAGACACGCTAGCTTGAGGTGCTAGTGGGAGAAATCTTGTGCTGGTTCAAGTCCAGTTGGCCGCAAACAGAAAGCCCGACCTTACGAGGTCGGGTTTTTTGTTTGGTTTGGTATTCTGGACTTGAAGCTTGGCGGTAGGAGAACAGTCCGGTGGACTGTTCGAAGCCAAGCCGGCCCGTAGGCGCGACCTTCCTTATGAGCGCCGAAGGGCAAGTCCAGTTGGCTGCAAAAACCGCACTCTGGATCCAGAATGCGGTTTTGATGTTCTTTGTAAGATTAAGGCTCAATTCGTCTTCATCTTGAACGGACGGCTCTCACCATCCCATGGCTTCCATTCTGTTTCATCTTTGCCCTGGGTAACGAGGCTGACTCCCTCGCCCAAAACAAGAGTTTTGTCTTCGCCCTCGCTGCCGCTGTGGTAGCCTTTTCCGATTGCCGAGTTGTGCCAAGGAACGTCTATATCTACATTGCCGTCACCGCCGGTGATGTCGATTTTTCCGCCGTTGATCGTGACGTCGGCACCGCTTCCGCCCCAGCCTCCGCCGATTCCGGCAGCACCTCTGCCTCCTGTTGATTTGACATCACCGCCTGTGATTGTGACTTTTCCGCCGTCTGCGCCGCTGACTCCGGCACCGATTCCGGCTCCTCCGTCACCGCCATGAGCTTCGATTGTCGCACCGCTGATTGTGATGTCACCTCCCTTTCCCGTGTTTCCGCCGCCGATTCCGGCTCCGCCTCTGAGGCCTTCAGTGGAATTGGTTGCCTTTATAGTTCCGCCGGCAAGGAGAATTGTACCTCCGGCTCCACCGTTTCCGCCACCTATTCCAGCGCCGTTTGCGGCTCCGGTTGCATCAACCGTACCTCCGTAGATATTAATCGTTCCTCCGTCTGCATTGAGGCCGCCGCCGATTCCGGCTCCGGATTCACCTCCCCTGGCATCAACCGTTCCTTTGAGAATGGTGACAGTCCCGGCCTTTCTGGAGGCACCGCCGCCGATTCCGGCACCGTTGGGGCCTCCCTCGGCCGTGATTATACCTCCGCCTATTACGATTTCACCGCAGTCGGAATTGTCGTCTCCTCCGAGTCCTGCATGGCCGGACAGGTCATTACTGTCGATGATGAGTTTTCCTGTGCCATTTCCCTGCCCGAAAATCGACAGCTTCGATCCCTTGGGAACAGTGATTCCCTTATCTGCCTTCAGTGCCTTGCCATCGAGGATTATGAGCGTGACGTCTCCGGAGACGGTCATACGACTATCAATCTCAACATCGGATACTACGACATATATCCCATTGTTCAGATTCTTTGTGCTGGACTTGACCAACGCGTAATCCTTGCTTTCCACGGTCATGATTGTCTCGACCACTTCCGATTTCTCGGCATCCCATTCTGCGTACATGTAATTCACCGTGGCCGGTTTTTCCTCAAACGTCGGTGTCATTACTATATCGCCGGAGGAACCAGCCGGGATAAATAGTCTGGTAAGGAAGAAGAAGGCCTGCGTATTCTTGCTTCCTGCAAGACTGACACCCGAAAGATAATGGTTCTCGTCGTGCTCGATATTCACTTTTACATTCTGTGTTGCTTTGCTTTCAATGTACGACACCGCAACAGGGGTCAACGAGCCTCCGGTCGCCTCTTCTGCTTTGATCGTATAGGTCTTTGCCCAGACAGCATAGAGATTCGTATCGGCTGTCAGTTTGACGGGCGCCTCATCGTAATAGTCATTACCGCCTGTCGGTGACAGAGACCACCCGTTGAATGTATAGTCCTTTTTCTCGAACCTGTTTTTGGTAAGCTTCGTTTCCACCCCGACGGGTACTGACTGAGTGTATGCCGTTCCCTCTGCATCTCCCGGGTTGAATGTCACAGTAACGGTCTTGGGCTCCTCCTGACATGAAACGAATACCGTTGCCACCAGCGCAAGCGCCAGAACTATCAATAATGCTTTCTTCATATTTCTCTCTCCTCTTTTTTTATCCTTTTCATTCTAGCACCCCATGTTTTTCAGTCGCAACAAAAAAAAGACCCAACAGATGGGTCTGCCATGAAATGGGATTGCATCTCAGGAATCACAGCTTTCCGTAATCCCCGATTCAGTCACGTCTATAGGTCAAAGGCGGCCTGAGCCGGACTTCCGGGAGGCCGTTTTTTCCATTCTGGACTGCTTGGATTGCCGGCCAGGTCAACCCGCTGTTTGCAAGACGCGCGATAATCGGGCATACTATGGCACGAGGAGCAATGCATGGATCTCGATACGGCCATTCTTACAAGGCGCTCGATACGCACTTTTTCCGACAAGCCCGTTTCCGGGGAAACGGTGGACAGCCTGATCGAGGCCGCCATCCTTGCTCCGTCGGCCGGCAACAAGCCGGGGTGACGGTTCATAATAGTCCACGCAGATGAAATCAAGAAAACCCTCTGCGCGTTCAACGGCATCGCGATGCCGAACGGACATGACCTGATAATGAAGGCTCCGCTCGGAATAGTTGTCCTGTACCGCAACGATGTCTCCAAGAACCTCTACGAGTACAAGGACCACATCCAGACAGCCGGTGCTGCGATCGAGAACCTCCTGCTCAAGGCCACGGAACTGGGACTGGGGACCTGCTGGATATGCAAACTCCCCACGCAGAAGAAGATGCGCAAGATATTCGGAATCCCGGAATGTTACGATGTCATCGCATACGTGGCGCTCGGGTACCCGGGGGAGTACATCTCCGGACACACCCTGCTGCATTACGACGGGGATACCGGAAAGGCATTGGAGAGACCCCGCAAATACAAGGTCGATGACGTCGTTTCCCGCAACGTCTATGTGGAGCACGGCTACCATGAGCGCGTGTATCCGCATCCGAAGCTCATCGCAAGACTCCATCACATCCAGCTTTCGCTGGACCGGAACAGGAAACACACTCTGGCCAGATGGCTTCTCTCCAGGGCTTTCCGCATGCTGGGAGTCAGATAGATGTACCTTGAGAGAATCGGAAGCCCTGCGGATCTGAAGGAACTCGACATCGAGCAGCTGACCTGTCTTGCGGCCGAGATGAGGAAAGCCCTCATCGACACCATCAGCACGACCGGAGGCCATCTGGGCTCGAACCTCGGTATCGTCGAGCTGACGATCGCCATCCACCACGTGTTCGACACGCCCCGCGACAAGGTCGTTTTCGATGTCTCGCACCAGACCGCCTGCCACAAGATGCTCACGGGCCGCAGGGACGCCTTCCTCGATCCGGAGAAATACGGGAGCGTCACCGGATACTCGGACCCGGACGAAAGCATATACGACATATTCAAGACCGGACACACTTCCACATCGGTCAGCCTCGCATGCGGCCTCGCCAAAGCCCGTGACATCAGGGGCACCCGCGAGAACGTGATCGCCGTCATCGGGGACGCATCGCTCGACGGCGGCCAATCCTTCGAGGCCCTCAATTGCGGCTCTGAAATCGGCACCGGCCTGATAATCATAGTCAACGACAACGACATGTCGATCGCAGAGAACCACGGCTACATCCACACACATCTTGCCCGGTTGCGTGAGAATGACGGCAGAGGCGGAGACAACTATTTCCGTGCGCTCGGGTATGACTACCGTTTCGTGCGCGACGGGAACGATATCTCCCAAGTCGTGGAGGCACTGAAAGCGGTCAAAGGCACAGACCATCCGGTTGTGGTCCATGTCTGCACACAGAAAGGGAATGGCTTCTTACCGGCAGAAACGGATAAGGAGAAATGGCACTGGGCGAAACCGTTCGACAAGGAAACCGGCGAATTCAGGAATACCGTAGCCAGAGCCGGATATGCATCCATAACCGCAGACTACCTTTTGAACAAAATGGCAAAGGATCCGGAACTCGTCGTTGTCACATCCGCATCACCCTCATGCATCGGGTTCAACAGGGCGAACAGGGAGAAGGCGGGCGGACAATTCCTTGATGTCGGGATCTGCGAGCAGAATGCGGTTTCGTTCACCGCCGCACTGGCAAGAGGCGGGTGCAAGGCGGTTTACGCCACCAACAGCACATTCATCCAGCGTGCCTATGACCAGATAGAGCAGGAGATGTGCCTCGGGAAGTGCCCGATGACATTGATCGTAACGCATGGTTCGGTCTACGGACATTGGAACGATGTTCAGAACGGACTTCTGGATATCGCACTGCTGGGGAACATCCCGAACCTGGTTTACCTGGCTCCTGCAAACAGGCAGGAGTATCTTGCCATGCTGGACTGGAGCATCGGGCAGGACAGGCTGCCTGTAGCCATCCGTATGCCCGGTACGCCGATGACAGATGCGGACGGCAGGGTGGATACGGACTATTCGGAGACCGGGTACGAAGTGAAACAGAAAGGTTCCCGAGTCGCCGTGCTCGCACTGGGAGGATTCTTCCGGCTCGGAGAAGAGACCGTGAAGCTGTACGAAGAGAAGACAGGGGAGAGGGCCACGCTTGTGAACCCGAGGTTCATAACCGGCTGTGATTCCCGCACTCTTGAGGAGTTGAAGAAAGAGCATGGGATTGTGGTGACGATCGAGGACGGCATATTGAGCGGAGGTTTCGGAGGGAAGATCGCCGGATACTATGCCGATTCCTCCATGCGCGTACTCAGCTACGGCTTCTCACAGGAAATCCCCGTACGCTACGAACCGCCATGGCTCATGGAGCGCAACAGGCTGACTCCGGCCTGCATCGTCGGGGATATCCTGGACCATATCCGGGATGCGGTTTTTCTATAAATGTGTACGTAAAACTGTCCACAGATCAGGTTCTCGACTGGTCTGAATTACAACTCTTTGATCGACTTATTGACCAGCATCAGGATTGCGGTAATGGCAAAGCCGGCAGAACAGAAGATCAGCAGCGTTGTAGAGCCCAGAGACTGAAGAATCACACCTGCCAAAACCGATGCCAGCGGTGTCATGCCCTGAGAACCGATGTTGATTATGCTGTTCACCTTACTCAGTTTTGTCTTGTCCACTATCTTCATGACGGCCGTGCTTATGGGGATGTTGATCAGACTGATGAGGAATCCCATAACCAGAGTTCCCAGACAAAGCGCAATCAGGAATCCGTTCAGTGAGATCCCGCAGTCAACCAGAAGCCAGTAGCAGACGGTCCATGCAATCATCATGACTGCAAAGAAACAGATTCTGACGGCAACGGTGTGACCGCATTTCTCGGGTTGCTTTGCCGCGCTGAGGATGGCTGCACCCACCAGGGAGCTGATGCCGAAGCATACGCTTACGACAGAGGACCAGAGCTCGGGCGTCAGGACATCGTGGAAAAGATAGGACGGGGCATTGGCAAGATCGGTCTTTACGAAGAACGGCAGGAAATTGCCGGTCACCGGGGAAAAGAAGAAGTTGATGAAAAGGATTGCTCCCAGCAGCGCCATAATAGCCTTCTGTGATTTCAGATAGACCAGCCCGTCCTTCATGTCCCCGAGCGCGAGTTTCAGTGTCAGCTGTTCCTGCGACGGTGTATGGTCATAGCGGATGAACATCTCTGAAATACCGGATGCCACGAAACAGGCCCCGACGAGGAAGAACAGCGTGTAGATCGGCAGTGTGGCATAGAGGACACCTGCGAGGATGATTCCGAGGATACTCTCCAGGGAACTCTTGATTGTGAAGTATGAATTGGCCTGCTGGAGCTTGTTCTCCTCCACAATGCGCGGCAGAAGCGCACCGGCGGCGGGATTGAAAACACCGCTGACGGCATTGCCGATGATTCCCAGCACGAACAGGATGACGATATGGGAATCGGGCTCACGGAAAAGGAGCATCAGAACTGTTGCAAGGATTATCATGCCGCCTTTGAGATAATCGCAGACATACATGATCCTGGCCTTGTTGAAGCGGTCACCCATCACACCGCCCACCGGAGTCAGGAGAAGCATGGCAACTCCGCACAGGGCAAGATACAGACCCTGGAGGAATGCATTGTTGTTGCTGATTTCAAGAATGTAGAAGCTCACTGCAAAGCTGTAGAGCAGAGCCCCCAGCTCCGATACCAGTGCCCCGAAGAAAACAAGCCTGAAGTTGCGGCTTGCAAATACGTTTCTATCTTTATCTTCCATTTTCAGTCATCCTTTTCCATCGTGCGGCAAAGGCTTTATCACCCAGCAATCCGATGATCCCGTCGATTCCGTCTTTTGCGGATGCACCGAAGATATCGAATACCAGCATCCTTTCCGTATTGTCCGCAAAGCGCATCTCGGACAGACTGAAATCCGGAGTGGAATCAAAACCCGCAGCCAGCCGGAATGCTTCCCTGAGCGAATGCTCCGATTCTTCGACCTTACCGGCCTTCTCCTGAACATAGGAAAGAAGTGCGAACATCTGGGCATGCGTCTTGATCAGGGCACCTGCCTTTCTGTCCGTCATCAGGCCCTCAAGAATCCTCATCCCCCATTCCAGGATATCCAATGCCGATTTCCAGTCTTCCCTTGAGCGGAAGACGAATACATATCCGATGACAGTGGTCAGCAATGTGGATACCCCATCGGTCAGAGCTTCAGCCAGATAACCGGAAGCTTCCTCATTCCGGTTCATGAAAGTCGCAAGAGTCATCCCGATATGGTCGTTGAACAGGCCTCCGGCATTGTTTTTCTTCAGAAGATCCAGACATTCGTCCGTTTTGCCCAAAAGGAAAAGCACCGTAGCCATGGCTCCGCAGATAGTGACATCCCCGATTCTCGGATCGTTGTTCTGCGGAAGCAGTACCCTGCTCTGTTTCAGCAGTTCAAGAGCGCGCTCCAGCTGCTTCCTGTCATGGTTCCCCGTTCCGAACACCAGATAGACCTTTGCACAGTCGAGCACTATTCTGAAGGAGTGCGGATACTTTCCCAGGGCCTTCTCCGCTTCCGAAAGAGCCACAGGATCCAGGGTCCTGCAATACTCATAGAGCCGCTCGCATATCGACTGGACGCTGTTGTCCTTCATCCTGTGTCCAAGAAGCACATCCACGGAGACATCGAAGAAATCCGCCATTTCCACTATCATCGGCAACTCGGGCACGGACAAGCCCGATTCCCATTTGTGCACCGCACCTACGGTGACGCCCAGCACCTCTGAAAGTTGTTCCTGGGTCATTTTCCTCTGTTTGCGATAACTGCGGATATTCTGTGCAAGTGTCAGTTCCATAGAAGTCCTCCCTCCGTCTGTCACTATAATGGACAAACGGAAGAAGCTGAAGACACTATCAATACCAATCGGATAAATTTTTTTCTACTTACAGTATTGTTTTTGAAGCTACAGAGAACAGCGGCCGTTTCTTTTTCTGCTCTCGCAATAAAAGGGATTACCGTCATCAAAACAAAAAAGGGAATCCAGTCCGGATTCCCTTATTCTGCGTTTTCATGCAGGCATCATAGCTTTCCGTAATCCCGGATTGCCTCGTCTATGGTCATTGTCCCGTTGCTCACCGCCCAGCCGGCCTTGCTGACCTGGGATGATGCGGCATCGGACAGACCGAGCTCTGATGTATTTATGAACCGGTCGGAACTCAGATTGCCGAACGGAGCGTACACGCTGTCCAGTGACATATCCACGCACGGGGTCACCATACGCTTGGCCTTTGCCATCAGGTTCAGCTCTTCCGTACTGACAAGGAACCTCATGAATTCGTTTGCCATGGAAAGGTTCTTGCTGTTCTTGTTTACACCGAATCCTATCGAGACGGAGTTGATGAAGTAACCGCCCTTCTCAGTGGAAGGAACCGGGTAGAAGCTGTACTTGAACGGATTTGCCGTATAGGCTTCGGACTTTGCCTGGCGTTTCTCGGTTCCGGATACGGTGTTGCCGGTTGCCAGCATCATGGGCACGTCACCTTCGAAGAAGCGCAGGATGACGGCGTCATAGTTGTCCTTCAGCTTGTTGCATTCCTCAAGGTTGATATAGCCGCGCGACATGAAATCGGATGCCAGCTCAAGGGTGCTGCGCATGTATTCGCCTGCCCCGGCCTGATTCTCGTTCAAGGCCTTCAGAGCAGTTGCATTGCCCTGGACCTGCGCGCAGAAGTAGGGGTAGAACAACGGATACAGCATGTCGCTGCCCTTGTTGTATCCCATGATCGGGTTTTCATAACCGGCCTTCCTGAATGCCTCGCAGGCAGCCAGGAGTTCGGAATAGGTCTGCGGGATGGCAATGCCTTCCTTTGCAAAGAGATCCTCGTTCACGAGCATTCCGCATGTCGTGGTATAGACAGGAACGCTGAGGATGCTTCCCGCACTGTCCTTGACAAGAAGATTCTGCCTGATACAGGAAAGATCGATTCCAAGTGAAGGATCCGCAAGGTTCTCGGATGCGGCAAAGATGATGTCTCCGTCCTTCCAGTCACCCATCCAGGGATAAGTGAAGAAAATGTCAGGAGCTTCGCTTCCGGAGAGAGCCGTGGAAAGAATGCCGCTGGCGGCCTTGCTGTAACCGTCCATGTAGACATAGGTCATCTCCACATTGGGATAGTACTTGGCAAAGCGGTTGAATTCCTCTTCCAGAGCCTCGAAATTGCTGTAGTGACCCGCAACGGTGATGGAGCATTCCGTTTTAGTGTCGAGCTTGGGAACAAAACCGACCGTACTTCCCTTCTCACTTGCCTTTTCCGTCTTGTTGCATGATGCAAGGCAGAAAACCAGAAACACAACCATAGCCCCGAGAGCCAGACATCTTCCGTGTTTCTTCATCTTTTCGTTTCCTCCTTGATTCTCCTGAGTTCCTTGAGAACCAGCTTCATATCTATCGGTTTTGCTATATGTCCGTTCATTCCTGCGGCAAGACAGGCCGCCACGTTTTCCGAGAATGCATCTGCCGTCATGGCGATGATCGGAATCCTTGATGCCCACGGATCATCCAGAGCGCGGATTGCCTTTGTGGCATCGATTCCGTTCATCACAGGCATCTGGATATCCATGAATATCAGATTGAATTCTCCCTGACTGGCCCGGGCCATGCGTTCCAGTGCAACCTGGCCGTTCTCCGCCCTTTCGGATTCAACCCCGTGCATCTGGAGCATCATTGAAATGATCTCCCAGTTGATGTCGTTGTCCTCGGCAACAAGAATGCGCATTCCCGCGATATCCGCACCGTCATCTTCCTGGCTGGTGCCCGAGCTCTCGATTCCAAGGACCTCTGAAAGCTTGGCGTAGAGCTTGGAGCGGAAAAGCGGCTTGCTGATGAATCCGTTTATGGATACACCCTTTACGGCTTCTTCCATATCCGACGTATCATAAGCGGAGATCATCAGGATGGGCACTTCATCACCTATCTTTGCGCGGATCCGGCGTGCGGCTTCCATTCCGTCCATTACAGGCATCTTGCAGTCAAGGATGATCACCTGGTAATCACCAGGCCCGGAAATCATGTCTACGGCTTCCAGACCGTTCTTTGCGGTATCGGCTTCGACTCCGATCGAATGCAGGGTATCCTTTGCCGTATCCAGCAGGATCTCATCATCATCTGCAAGAAGGACCTTGACGTGAGACAGCACGAAATCTTCCGCGGGCCTGTCGGCTATCGGGATATCCAGCGTCACGGTGAAGGTCGTTCCCTTGCCCTGCTCGCTCCGGCAGTCTATTGTACCGTTCATAAGGTCGATCATCTTCTTGGTGATGGCCAGACCGAGTCCGGTTCCCTGGATGGAGTTCACCCTGCTGTCGGTCTGTCTGGAGAACGGCTGGTACATGCGGGCCATGAACTCAGGGCTCATTCCCATACCTGTATCGGAAACAGTATAGGTCAGCTTCACCGACTTGTCCGTCTCTCCCGGTTCCTCACGCATATCCACACACACCTTCCCGCCCGGCTCCGTATACTTGATGGCATTGGACAGCAGGTTGATGAAGATCTGGTTGAGACGCAGCTGGTCTGCATAAAGACACTCATGGTCGAATCTGTTGGTACGGAAGTTGAGATCGATGTTCTTCTCCTTGACCATGGGCTGGGAGATGTTGATGAGGTTCTCCGCACACTCCACCATGGAGAAAGTGACGGGGTTCATGGTCAGCTTGCCGCTTTCCACCTTGGAAATATCCAGGATGTCATTGATCAGGGTGAGAAGATGGTTGCTGGCCAGACCTATCTTGTGGAGGTTTTCGCGTACGGAAGCCGGATCCTCTGCATTCTTGCCGGCAATCGTGGTCAGACCGATGATTGCGTTCATCGGTGTCCTGATGTCATGCGACATCATGGAAAGGAAATCCGTCTTGGCCCGGTTGGCGCGGTCTGCGGAGGAGACGGCAGCCCTCAGCTGACGGTTGAAGCTCCTCATGACCATCAGGTTGAAGAGGAGCAGAAGAAGCAGACCTCCGGAAATGATTCCCACAAGGGACCAGTTTATGACCACATTGTCGAGCACCGAAGTCGAAATCATGGTGACGATCGTCCAGTCGTCGGTGGAATTGACCCGTGCATAGGCAATCAGACGGCGCTGCCCCGTGGAATTCGTTATCTCGAAAGCTCCCGGTTCTCCTGCCATCGCTTCCTTCATTTCCTCCAGTTCGGCAGGTGTGGTCCTGTTGTACGACTGATAGAATTCGAAGAAATTGGAATTCTTGAACGAATGGCCTTTGATGATGTAGTCGCCGGCGGTATCTATCAGGGAGATTTCGGCATCCTTGTATTCATCGGTCGGGAAAACCCACTTCTTCTCGAATGTAGATACGGGGATGATCCTAAGCAGGACTGCCGACCTGCCCTTGATGGTGATAGGACAGCAGAACGCAATCGACTGGATTGCGTTGACCGGGTTGGTATATGCACGGGTCACGTTCACCATATCGTCCTGGTGCATCAGCTCATCCACACCCATGCCGAAAGCCGAGATGTTGCTGTACGTAACCGTGTAGTCATCGGGGCGTGAAGGCCGTGAGGAAGAAGACAGTCCGGTCAGCTCCTGACCGTCTGCAAACAGGATATGGGCCGTGATTTCAGGCGATGTGATGGACTTGCGCACGAAATCTATCGCTTCCTCGGCGGTCATGTCATTTGCATTGATGTAATTGGCCCAGCTCCTGCAGACCTGCTGCTCGCCCAACAGATAGTTGGTGGCCACGTTTTCCATGGCCAGGGTCATGTTCTCGAACGCCTCGGTCTCGGCCGAATATATCCTCTTGTGTTCGTTGCTCACGAACAGCAGAGTCAGGCCGATGATGACCAGCACGATCAATGCATTTCCCAGAATCATCAGGTTTTTCTTCACTATTGCATCCTCGGGTAAAGGGTTAATGATTCAATGTAGCATGGGCAGGTCGATAAGTCCACATCGGTTTTTCCGTTGCAGTCCGGTCACCGGACGGATGCTCCGATCCACTGTGCATACAGGATCATGTCTTCCGTCGGCGTCACCAACGCACCGTCGACATAGGCAGTACCCGTTCCGTCGGCCTTGGTGTTCCATCCGATGAATTCGTAACCGGTCTTCCTGAACGCATTGGATGAAAGGACTACGCTGTCATCCTCGTAGAGATACTGGTTCTTCATCGATCCTGATGTGCTTCCGTTTCCCTGGAAGCATATCTCGAATTCCTCCCTCCACTGGGCATAGAGCGTTATGTCCTCATCAAGCGTGATGTATGCACGATCCGCATAGGCGGTACCGCTTCCGTCAGCCTTGGTGTTCCAGTTCCTGAACCTGTAACCGGGTTTGAAATATTCACGGTAGGACAGCAGCGACGGAACGTTTCTGGCGATTTTCTGAGGGCTCATGGTTCCCTCTGCAGATCTGCCGTCGAACGTCACGGTGACGGCATCATCCGTCCACTGGGCATAGAGAGTCATGTCTGAAATGGGAGAAATAACCTCTTCTTCTGCGTACGGGGTGCCTGTTCCGTCCGCTTCGGTGTTCCAGCCGTTGAATGCGTATCCGGTCTTCTCATATTCATTCTGCATGAGTTTTGCGGAATCGCCCTCGCATATTACCTGAGGCAACGGCATGCCGCCGCCTGTTGCCCCGTTGCCGTCGAACGTGATGGCCAGCCTTCGTGCCCACTGTGCATAGAGCGTGATGTCGCAGTCGGCGATGATGATGTCCCGATCCCCATAGCCGGTACCGGTCCCGTCGGCTCTGGTATTCCAGCCTCTGAAGACAGAATCATATTTCCGGAATCCGTTTCCGGAAAGCACGGTAGCGGTATTGATTCCGACCGTCTGGGGATCCGTATAGCCCTCATCTGCACCGTTGGAATCAAACGTCACGGTGACCGTTTCCGAAGACCACCGGGCATAAAGCGTCATGTCCTCAGACGGAGTCACGGATGCTCCGTCGGCATATGATGTGCCTGTTCCGTCGGCCTTGGTATTCCAGCAGTCGAAGCCGTAGCCGTCTCTTCTGAATGTATTTGAGTTGAGTACGACGGAATTGCCCTCGTAGACTGTCTGGAGCGGCATCGTTCCCTCTGTACTTCCGTTGCCGTCGAACGTCACGGTCAGCTCCTTGATCCACTGGGCATAGAGCGTGATGTCGGCATTGAGGTCGATTGTGGCATGATCGGCATAGGCGGTTGCGCTTCCGTCATCTTTGGTGTTCCATCCTCTGAAGACATAACCGGACCGGTAGAATGTCCTGTATGAGAGCAGCGAAGGAGTGTTCCTTGCGATTGTCTGCCGGTTCATCGTGCCGCTTCCGCCGTTGGCGTCGAAAGTAATGACAGCTGTCTCTTCAGTCCACTGGGCATAGAGCTTCAGGTTCTCGGTCGGTTTGAACTCGGCTTCGTCGGCATAAGGAGTGCCGGTTCCGTTCGCGGCTGTATTCCAGCCGTTGAAGCCATGTACGTCTCTTCTGAACGCATTGGTTGCAAGCTTTGAGTCTTCACCCTTGTAGACGACCTGTACAGGCATGGCTCCGGATGATGCCCCGTTGCCGTCGAACGTAACAGTCAGTTCCTGGCGCCACTGCGCATAGAGGACCGTGTCTTCCGTTATGGTGATGCTGCCGTGATCCGCATAGGCGGTTCCGGTTCCGTCGGGTGCCGTGTTCCAGCCGTTGAACAGGCAGCCCGTCTTTGTATACCCGTTGAACGGAAGCAATGAGGGAATGCCGGAGGCTACTGTACGTGCATCCATTGCCCCGCTTCCTCCGCTTGCATCGAACGTCACGGACGCCGTCTTGTTGGACCACTGGGCGTAAAGAACGGTATCTGAATGCAGGACGATCGATTCTTCATCTGAATAGTACGTCCCCTTTCCGTCTGCCCTGGTATTCCAGCCCTTGAAGCCGTAACCGGTCCTAGAGAACCCGTTGTAGGTAAGCACGGATGCAACTCCATCGTACATGGTCTGTACGGGCATGCTTCCTCCGGTTGATCCGTTGCCGTCGAATGTGACGGTCACCTCAGCCAGCCACTGGGCATAGAGCTTGGTGTAACCGCTGACCGTTATGACCGATCTGTCGGCATAGCTTTCTCCGGTTCCGTCCGGTTTTGTATTCCAACACAGGAACACCGCACTTTTCTTCGAGAAACCATTGGTAGAAAGAGTCGCAGGGACTCCCTTCTTGACCGTCTGGGGAGTCATGCTGCCGCTTCCGCCGTTGGCGTCAAAGGCGATGGTGCAGTATGTATCGGGGGTCTTTCCGTCTTAACATGCGACGAACACCGAGAGCACCAGCAATGTCAGTAAAACTGCTATGATCGTTCTTTTCATGTCGCCCCAATGATACAATGAAATGCCGGTTACCGTCACCTGATTATTTCATATCTTATAGACATCCGGTCATCCGATGCCTTAGAATTACGACAGCAAACAAAACCAACAGAGGTGGATCATGGATACGAAGCTGTTCACGCAGTGCAGGGAAAAGCTTGTCGACAACTGCGGCAAGGTCATAGTCGGAAAGGACGAGGTCATCGAACAGATAACCGTCTGTCTTGTGGCATCGGGCCATGTTCTGCTGGAGGACCTCCCCGGAACAGGAAAGACCATGCTGCTCAGGGCTTTTGCAAAAAGCATCGGCGGCGAATTCCGCAGGATCCAGTTCACCCCCGACCTCATGCCCTCCGACCTCACCGGAATCAACTTCTACAACCAGAAGAAGGGAGAGTTCGAGTTCCGCAGGGGTCCCCTCTTCTCCAACATCGTTCTTGCAGACGAGATAAACAGAGCCGTCCCCCGCAGCCAGAGCGCACTGCTCGAGGTCATGGAGGAAAAGCAGATTTCCGTAGACGGCACGGCATACAGGATGGAAGAACCCTACATGGTCATGGCCACGCAGAACCCCGTGGAATCCTACGGGACGTTCCCTCTTCCGGAAGCACAGCTGGACAGATTCTTCATGAAGCTGTCGCTGGGCTACATGACCCGGGAACAGGAGATCGGAATCCTCAGAAGACCCGAGACGGTGAAGATAGTCGATGCCCTCAAGCAGGTCGTGACCACCGACGAGATCATGAAGATGCGTCAGGAATTCGGAGGGGTCACCGTAAGTGACGAGATCGCCTCATACATCATGGAGATCGTGGAGTACACACGCCAGAGCAGCCTCCTGGTCAACGGTGTGTCTGCAAGAGGATCACTGGCGCTCTACAAGGCCAGTCAGATCAATGCAGCCATGAACGGAAGGGACTACGTCATTCCGGAGGACGTCAAGAAGGAGGCCATGGCCGTGCTTCCGCACAGGATCATGCTTTCAGGCAGAAGCCACCTGGGCAGCCAGGGATTCGTCAGGAACATGCTTGAGGAAATAGAGGTTCCCCTGGAGCAGCATTGATGCTGGGATTCATATTCTTCGGCCTGGCCGTCGCGGCACTCATATTCGAAATCCTCAGTCTGCGTGATCCCCTGAAGAAGGTATCTGTAAGCTATGATTTCGACATGCTCATGGCCGAGCCTGGCGAGAAGATCACGCTGAGCTACCAGGTCACCAACAACGGCAACCTCCCGGTCTTCTACCTGGGACTGTCGTTCTCGTTCGACGGTGACATAACCATCTGCGAGGACGGCAGGTGGCTGGAAAAGCACGTCACGAGGTCGTTCACGGGTCAGAGCGTGGACAGAAGCCTGTTCCTCATGCCGCACAGCTGCATCAGGGGCAGGTTCCACATCTCCCTGTCAAAGAGGGGAATCTACAGACTGGGACGCTGCTATCTGGAGGCCGGAGACATCCTTGGCCTCAAGTCTTCGGTAACTACTGTCGAGGAGAACAGGACTGTGGTCTGCACCGCTGCCCTGGCCGAGGACGACCCGGAGGTCGAGGTCCTCGGAGGATTCCTCGGAGACATCTCCGTAAGACGTTTCATCATGGAGGATCCCAGCCTGCTGGTGGGATACAAGGAATACACGGGTGTGGAGCCCATGAAGAAGATATCGTGGATACAGAGTGCCAAGACCGGGAAGCTGATGGTCAAGCAGAACGACTTCACGCTTGATACGGATGTGGCCGTGGCCGTGAATCTGGAAAGAAGCCATGCATCCATGACGGAACTTGAAAGATGTCTGGAGCTCACCAGGACTGCGTGCGAGAAGCTTGAGGAAATCAGGATCCCTTATGCCTTCCTTTCCAACGGAGACCTAAGGGACATCCGGCAGGGACTGGGACGCACCCATCTGTCCGCAATACTGAGGAACATCGGGCTGTCTGCCCCGGCATGCTACAGCAGCTTCGATTCCCTGATAGACAGATGCATAGCAGGCAACAGAAACAACAGGAGCTACATTCTCATCACGCCTTATCTGGATGATGAGGACATGAAGGCGCTCGGCAGGCTGCAGAGTGTTTCGGACCATGAGGTATGTGTCCTGTACGGAGGAAGGAAATGATCATTACAAGCATCCTGTGTTTTATTTTCACGGCAATCTGTACGATGCCCTGGTTCAACTCAAGCACATTGATTTTTGTCTTGTTTACTGCGCTATGCGCCATTGAAAGCGTGTTCCTTGTGCGTGTCAAAAGCAGGCTCCTGCGCTTTGTGCAGGCGCTCGTACCGCCTCTTGTCACTTTCCTTACGTCACTGAACTGGGTCGGGAACAATCCTGTGGCGGCAGTGCTGCTCGGAGTGGTCTGCATCTTCTATGTGGTCTATATGACGGTGGGCAGGTTCACGGCCGAATACTGGCGCTTCAGAAGGACGTTCGTACTGATGGTTTCCGTCACGGGATTCCTCAGCGCCCTGAACATAATCCTCTATCTGGTCGTGGAAGAAACCACAAAGGCAAGGATCAATCTTCCCGGAATAATCGGATTCACGATAGCATGTGCCATAAGCGGCATGATTGCACTGTCAGAGCTGCGCAAGGGCAACCCCGACACCAGGTGGAGGGCCATGAACGCAGGAAGGCTCGTGCTGATGTTCGCAGCCTCGGCCGCCGCACTTGCCCTGCTCTATCTGATCCTGTCGTTCGTATTCTCCCTCATCACCCCCACCCTCGGTCCCAAGGCTCCCAAGCTGATGACGGAGCGCATCCGGCTTGGAAGCGTCAACGCCGCCCCGACATATTCCGCTGCTCCCGGAGGACAGATGGTGGAGGACGAGAGCATGAAGGAAGACAAACCCGTGGAGTTGCCTGAAAAGGAAGAGGAACAGGAATTCCCGTGGGTTCTCGTCTGCATAGTTGCCACCGTGGTAGCGGCAGGCACAGTTACGGCCGTTATCATGATCAGGAAGCGCAGGAAGAAAACCGATGAGCCTCAGGCGGTCAGGACTCCTGAGGAACAGGCACAGCTGGACAAGGTGGAGAAGATCAGGGCCGTCTACAGGCAGTACATCGCCTTTGTACGCAAGGAAGGCGCAGACCTATCCATGGGAAGCACATCGGAAGACATCCTGGAGTCATCAAAGGAGCTCAAGGAAGAAGCAGACCTTTCCGAAGACGAGTCAAGGCTGCGCGAAATCTACATCAGGGCGCGCTACGGCAACCCCGATGCAGTCACGGATGAAGATGTCGCCCGGGCCTGCCGGTTGCTCGATGACATAACCCGGCAGGACTGACCGGGTTCAGTTGAAGTACCTGTCGCAGTAATCGTAGATTTTTGCCAGAAGGATCCTGAGCTCGTCCACATCGCATGCAAGCGCATGGCCGGAGTGCTTCAGGATGACTGTATCGAAATCCTGCCCGCGAACCTTGCCGCTGGCCTCAAGGGCATTCTCAAGTACTATCCTGCTTGTGGGAGGGACAACACCATCCAGAGATCCGTATGCAGACAGCACCGGAATACTCTGCGCCGTGATGTGGTAGAACGGTGAGATGTTCTTCCAGATGGATTCAGCCTCACCGCTCTTGACCATCTCCGCAGTGACGTTCTCTCCGCTGAACAGGCTTATCCACTTTGCAGCACCTTCAGGAGTACCGTCCAGTCCCGCCTCCTTTCTCACGAGCCAGTGGACCTCGTCAGTGCTCCACAGATAAGGATCGAACGTCGTGGGACCTGACATCTGGATTATGAACTTCACCGGGAGAGCGGATGTAGTGGCCTCGGTGAAGCCGTACATCATGGCCTGGCATGCTCCTGCCGAGAATCCGGAAACGGCCATGTCAGTCAGACCGATCCCGAGCTCGGCGCACTTGTCCTTGATTGCGCTTACCGCCTCCTTGACCTCTCCGTTGATCGAAAGGATTGTCGGATCCGCATCCTCGGCCTTGAGCGTGTAGCAGATGGATGCAGCCACATAGCCGTGGGCGGCGAAGTTCCGGCAGTACGGCTCTCCATCCTCCTTGTCACCGCTTGTCCAGCTTCCGCCGTGGATGAACAGGATCAGATGTGAAGCTCCGGCAGCAGCAGTATCCTCCGGAAGATAGAGGTCATAGACGTTGCGCGGTGCATCCCCGTACCTCAGGTCCCTGATTACTTCCCCGTCATACTCCGTATCGAAGACGGCGGTGGACTCGGCCAGGCGTACCTTGGCTTCATTCATTGCCAGACAGCTCGAGAACATGACGAGAACGACAGCCAGTATCAGACAGATGATTGTGTTTCTGCGCATGTTCCCCTCCTAGTACTTCAGGGGCATGCTGATGCCCAGTATCTTCGACACTATCAGCGTCACCACCCCGGCACCCAGCACACCTGCACTGATCCAGATGTCGGCGTTAGTGACCTCTCCCACCATCGCCCGCATACCGTTGTAGACGAATATGCTTGCACCAAGCGCAACTCCTCCGGAAACCGCCAGCGTGGTTCCGGTTATATCCAGACCGAGAAGCAGATTGGCGGTCCGGGTATCTCCCTGATGTCTGGATCCTACTCCGAATCCTATGAATGTATTCTGTAGCTGGAACTTCCCGACATCCCGAACCGGATCACCGTCTGCGGCACAGACGGCGGCCGTCACTGAGAGCATGAGCATCATGATCAGAGCCAGTTTCTTCATAAGCAGTTTCCCCCCTGTTTCCTGTATAGCACCTTGAGCGGATGAATTCAACAACGGAAGCACACAGTAGTATATATTGACTATCGGCCCGTAATTCTGTAAGAATCTCCCCAAGAGTTAAACCATGGATCTATTCGAGAAATTCAACGATACAAACAGCTATTACCATCAGTCCCTTGAGGTCAGAGAGGCCGGGATTTACCCATATTTCCACTGTCTGGAGTCCCGTCAGGCTCCGGAGGTCGTCATGGAAGGCAAGCGCCGCATCATGCTCGGCTCCAACAACTACCTGGGACTTACATCAAACCAGCAGGTAATCGATGCCGGCATAGCCGCACTCCAGAAGTACGGCACCGGATGCTCGGGTTCACGCTTCCTGAACGGAACGCTTGACCTCCACCTTGAACTTGAGAAGAAGCTTTCGGCATTCCTTCACAAGGAATCGGCCATCACGTTCTCAACCGGCTTCCAGACAAACCTGGGAATCCTGAGTTCCATCTGCACCAGAGGCGACTACATCATCTGCGACCGTGAGAACCATGCCAGCATCTATGACGGAGCCAAGCTCTCATATGCCGAGATGAAGCGTTACTACCACAACGACATGGACTCACTTGAGCGCATACTCAAGAAGCTTGAGGACGCACCCAAACTGATTGTCACCGACGGTGTATTCAGCATGAGCGGAGACATCGCCAACCTGCCTGACATCGTCGATCTTGCAAGGAAGTACAAGGCCCGCGTCATGGTTGATGATTCCCACGGAATCGGAACAATCGGCGAAGGCGGACGCGGAACAGTCTCTTACTACGGTCTTGAGAACGAGGTCGACATCATCATGGGAACATTCAGCAAGTCATTCGCAAGCCTCGGTGGCTTCGGAGTGGCAAGCGAGCAGGTCATCGACTACATGCGCCACATGTCCCGCCCGTTCATGTTCTCGGCAAGCATGACTCCTGCCAACGCAGCAACAGCAACGGCAGCACTCGATTATGTCGTGGCACATCCCGAGATCAAGGACCAGCTGACACAGGCTGCAGACAACCTGAGATCCGCCCTTGCAGCACGCGGCGTCAGATTCAAGCAGACAAAGACCCCGATCATTCCCATCTACACGTCGGACGGAACCACCACGCTCAAGATCGTACGCGACCTGTATGACGAGGGTGTTTTCGTCAACGCCGTGCTTCCGCCGGCAACGGCAGAGAACGAGTGCCTCATCCGCACGAGCCTCATGGCCAACATCTCCAAGGATCTCCTTGAAGAAGCTGCGGACAAGATTGCACTGGTTCTCGGGAGATATCTGTAATCAGACCTTGAGGCGCTTGAGAAGATCCTCGGCGACCTTCAGGGAAATCCCCGCACGTTTCGAAATCTCATTGGCATCGCACTGGATCACATCGTCCAGTGTGGTGAATGCGTTCATTATCTTCTCACTGGAAGCCTTGCCTATTCCCGGTACGCTCTGAAGCAGATGGAAACTGGCCTCCTTGCTGCGCATGGCCTGGTTGGCCCCGGTTGCAAAGCGGTGGCATTCATCCCTCACTGCTATCAGGACCCTAAGGCCTTCGTTGGAATGGTCAAGCCTCAGATCCGGCCTGTCGTCGTCAAAGACTATGGTCTCGTAGCGTTTGGCAAGACCTACGACAGGAACATCGGCCAGGCCCAGGTCATCAAGAACCTCACGTGCAACATTCACCTGTCCCTTGCCTCCGTCAATCATCAGAAGACCCGGTTTCTGGAGGTTCTCGTTGATCACGCGGCTGTAGCGCCGGTAGACAGCCTCACGGATTGCCCCGAAGTCATCGATGGCTCCGTTCAGGGATTTTATGTTGAATCTGCGGTATCCTGCAGGATTCGGGTTACCGTTTACGAACGAGATCAGACTTGCCACGGTGTACTTTCCGTTGAGCTGGGCGATATCGAAGCCCTCTATCAGCTCAGGCGGCTCCTCAAGGCCGCAGATCTCCTGAAGTACCTCGAGCGCATGTGTATTGTCCTTGCTCTTCAGGCGTTTCTCCACATCCCTGGATGCGTTCTCGGCCGCCATGCGCAGGATGCGGAAGTCACGTCCCTCCCTCGGGACATGGACCTTGACCTCCTTGTGGAGGAACTCGTTGAAATAGCGCGATATCAGATCAAGGTCTATCTCGTGGGATACATAGATTTCGGACGGAATCTGCCTGCCGTCCTCGTAATACTGGGTCAGGAAGTTCAGGAGCGTCTCGGATTCGTCTCCGAACGTCTGGGCACGGTACAGGGCCCGCCCTATCAGCTTGCCCTCGCGGAACTGCATCAGCGCCACCGTGCACAGCGGACTGCGCATCTCGATTGCGGCATAGTCGCGGCTCTCCGTGTTGGAATAGTCCTCCACCATCTGGGCCTTTGAGACACTCTGCACGGCCAGAAGAAGATCCCTCTTGCGCGCGGCAACCTCGTACTCCATCTCCTTGGCAGCAACCGTCATCTCATCGCGCAGCTGCTTCTCCAGGTCGTCGTTGCGTCCTGACAGGAAACTGCGGATGCGGTCAATGCTCTTTCCGTACTCTTCCCTGGTCACCTTTCCGCAGCATGGCGCCAGACACCGGCCGATGTGATGGTAAAGACATGGCTGCTTCCGTTTGCGCATCGGTGTCGAACATTTGCGGAGACTGAACAGCCTGTCTATCAGGTCCATGTACTGGTTGATCTTCCCGGCCTCGGGGTACGGTCCGAAGTATTCGGATCCGTCCTTGAGGATGCGCCTTGTGGTGAAGACCTTGGGGAAATCCTCCTTGGTGATGCGGATCATCGGATAGCTCTTGCCGTCCTTGAGCAGGATGTTGTAGTGGGGGTTGTACTTCTTGATGAGGTTGTTCTCCAGAATCAGCGCCTCATAATCGTTTCCCGTTATCACGTGGTCGATGTCACGGATCTTCTCCACCAGGGCCTGGGTCTTGCGGTCACGGTTGGGCAGGAAGTACTGGCTCACACGCTTTCTCAGGCTCTTGGCCTTACCCACGTAGATGACATTGCCCTTCTCGTCCTTCATCAGATAGCAGCCGGGGTTGAGCGGCAGGGCATGAGCCTTTGACTTCGCCTTCTCGAAGTTCTCCCTGCGTTCCCTGAGGTCCTTTTCAGTAAGCTGCCTGTCCACCTGATAGCTCAGACCGGCTTCAAAAGCATTCTCGTCCACGGTGTTGATTCTACTGCACTTGCAGGAAAAAAAGTAGTCAATTATGATTCCCATATGGACATCGATCAGTTCATCCAGGACATCCCGTATCTCTCGTTCCAACAGCGCAGGATGCTCAGGGAGCAGGCCCAGGACCTAGCACTCTGGGGCATCCCCGGCATGGACATCCGCAGCATGTGGCCGGCAATGGACGACAAGGCCGGAAAGAATGAAATCAGAAGAACGTTCACTGACTTCATGGCCCGCATGGATGCAATCCGCCGCACCCCGGTGGACTACGGTTCCTTCAGTCCAGACTATGACTTCAAGGGAAAAGGTGCGCACATAAACACGGATTTCCTTTCGCCCGACAGGATCATGGGAAAGTGCCCCTGCCCGCGTGACGGAGAGCAGACCAGATGCTGCAACCTCAGGACGCTGGATGCCGTGCAGCAGTGCGCCTTTGCCTGTGCATACTGCTCCATCCAGAGTTTTTACTCGGAAAACGAAATACGCGTGCTGTCCGATCTGAAGCAACATCTGGAGGGCATGACACTTGAGGAAGGCACCTGGCACATCGGAACCGGACAGAGTTCGGACTCGCTTCTGCTTGGAGACGACTACGGGACGCTTACTGCCCTGTGTTCTTTTGCCGCAAAGCATCCTGACGTAGTAGTCGAACTCAAGACCAAGAGCGCCAGAACCGACTGGATCGGCATGGACATCCCGCGCAACATCGTATCCACCTGGTCACTCAATGCACGGACACCTGCTGAAAAAGAAGAGCATCTGGCGGCAAGTCCCAAGGCAAGAATAGCGGCTGCGGCAAAGTGTGCAGAGGCCGGGCATCTTGTGGGATTCCACATCCATCCCATGGTTTTCTTCAGCGGATGGGAAAAGGAATACAGGGATCTGGTGATGGCCTTGTGTGACAGCATTGACCCGGAAAATGCTGTAATGGTGGGAATAGGCACCCTCACGTTCACCAAACAGAATCTCAGGACCCTGCGCGAATCAGGACGCCCCACGCGTGTGACGCAGATGCCCATGGCACCCATAGCGGGCAAGTTCTCCTATGACCTGGAGACAAAGAGGAAGATGTTCAGCCATGTGTATTCTTGTTTCCCGCAGGACTGGAAGGACAAGGTCTTCTTCTACCTCTGCATGGAGGATCCTTCCCTCTGGGAGCCGTGTCTGGGACGCTCGTATTCATGCAACGCAGACTTCGAGGCAGACATGAAACGCCATTATCTTGCAAAGGTCAGGTCAGAGCAGGCCCATTCTTGAAAGAAGGACAGCTACACCTGCACTGCAGGCGGTCTCGGTACGCAGGACCCTTGAACCCAGAAGCATGGGACGGAAACCGCTGTCGCTGAAAAGCTTTCTTTCCCTGTCGGACCAGCCGCGCTCGGGGCCTATGGCAAGAACCGCAGACGTGCCTACCGTGGCTCCGCTCAGGGGCACGGCTCCCACTACATTGTCCAGCATGATCAGATCCGCATCGGACCTGCAGTTCTCACGGACAAGCCGCACGGCCATGTTTGCGTGGTCGGCAAACAGCACTTCGGGAAGCCCCGCATGTGCAGACTGCATGGCACCGTCCAGCAGATACTCCCCGTACTCCCCTGTCTTGTAGAGGTTGCTGGAAAGATATGATTTCTCTCCGGTATCCGAACCGCACAGGATGATCCTCTCCACTCCCAGACTCACCGCCTCACGCAGGATCCTCTTCATGCAGATGGGTCTGACCTGGGCGCACAGCAGCGTCACCGGATACAGTGACGGCGTGCAGGAAGGCTCGTAGGAAACCATAATTCCCTCATCGGAGATGGCCTTGATCACCGCATCACCCTCGCTTGTGTTGATTATTCCCATCCTGAATGAATCCCCCTCCTTCATGTGCAGGACATTGAGGATGTGGGAGGCCCTTTCGTCGCCGGCCGGTATCAGGGCGCCGTCGGGAAATGCATCGAAAAGAATCATGTTCATGCCTGAATGTTACCACAAAACCCGTATGTGTTGATATCACAAGATATTTGTTATAGAATCCCAATTGCTCTATATATGAAGAAACTGTTGACGTTAATCACAGCCCTGCTACTATCGGCACTGGCAATCACACCTCTTTTCTCGCAGTCGCAGACCGAGACCCTCAGGGTACTCATGGACCCCGGAAAAGACGAGATAATCCTCAATCCATACACCGCATCGGACAGCAACAGCATAGTCGTCATGCTCAATCTCTATGACGGTCTGTTCAGCTACGATTCCGAGACAAGCGAGCCCGTACCCGCACTTGCGGAGAGCTATATTGTATCGGCCGACGGACTCACGTGGACGTTCAGGATCAGGAAAGCCGAGTTCTCCGACGGCAAGGACATAACGTCACGCACGTTCTCCGAATCATGGAACTACATGACCGGAGGCCCTCTGGCATCCAACCTGGAGTTCGTGGCGCGCAGGCCTGACGGAACTCTGGATCTGGAGACTCCCGACGACAGGACGCTGATCGTGCACCTCAAGTATGCCGTGCCGTATCTGCCCAGCCTGCTCTGCCAGCCCTGTCTTGCAGCCATCAAGGACACCACGTCCTACAGCGGAGCCTATGCCCTGATAAGCCAGTCCGACGAGAACATCAGGCTCAGGAGAAACACATATTACTGGGACAATGTGGGCGTGGATTTCGTGGACATAATCCTGGGCGAAGGCCATGACGGTGAGGTCATCGACGGAACCATACAGTGGTCCATGGCCGCAGTCACAGATGCCGCTGACTACATGATCCTGTCAAAGCTCTATGCAACCACGTTCTTCTATTTCAGCGCAACCGAAGGTGCGTACGCAGATGCAAGCATCCGCAAGGCCCTGATCGACGTGATTCCGTGGGACTTCATCAGAAGCCTCCAGGGCAGCCTGATCGAATCGACTTCAATCGTACCTGACAGCGGAATAAGCGCATCCATGAGCGACGACATAGTGACCCTTCTGGCTGAAGGCGGCTATCCGTACGGAGAGAAGGCCCTGCCCCTGATCCGCATGGCCATAACCAGAGGATCCCAGAACGCAGCAGTGGCCGAGCTCATTGCAAAGCTCTGGTCCACCACGCTGGGAATCACCGTGACCCTGGACACGGTTCCTCTTACGGTGTTCACCACGGTTCCCGAGGAGAATCCGTACGACTTCTGTACCGTCACATGGATCGGAGACTATTTCGACCCGATGGCATTCCTGCAGCTGTTCGCATCCGACAGCTCATACAACATCGCGAACTTCAACAACGCCGAGTACGATGACCTTCTCAGACAGGCCGCCTCTACGCAGAACGAGCTCACCAGAAGGGAGCTTCTCCTTCAGGCCGAGCAGGTACTGCTTGATTCAGGTGCGGTAATCCCGATGTCCACGGCGTTTGCCACGAATTTCGTCAGAAAGGACAGGATAACCGGATGGACGGCCAATCCTCTGGACATCCACCCGTTCAAGGCAATCAGTTTCATCGATTGATCTTATTTCTCTTCAAGAAGACATGAACTCTGGCACACGACGGCATCGCCGGTACCCAGTTCGTTGAGCATGTGCTCTGCTGTCTTGGCCTTTACGCTGAAGCAGCCTTCATCGATTCCCAGAAGACCTGCCATGCGCTTTCTGATGGGTTCCTTGTACGGTCCCAGCTTGGGACTCTGGAGAATCACTGTGGTATCGACGTTGACTATCCTGTAGCCTTTCTCCTTTATGAGGGCCACGGCCTGCTCGAGCAGGATTGCGGAATCAATCCCCTTGTATCTTGGATCCGAATCCGGGAAATGAGTTCCGATGTCGCCCAGCGAGCATGCTCCCAGAAGCGAGTCTATCACCGCATGGATCAGGGCATCTCCGTCGGAGTGTCCCACGCAACCCTTGGCGCTCTCTATCTTCACACCGCCGAGGACAAGCTTCCTGCCCTCCTCAAGCCTGTGTATGTCCCATCCTGTTCCTATCCTCATCTGCTCCCACCTCCGGCGCCAAGGTCCGATGCATACGTTATCTTGCGGTTGTCGGCACTGCCCTGGACAAAGGCCACCTTGCCGCCCCAGTCCATGAAGATTCCCGTGTCATCGGTGTAGCCCGCATCCGGCCTTGCGGTCTCATGGGCATGCCAGATGTCAGGGAACCTGAATGTCTGCGGGGTCTGGACCGTGCAGACACCGCTGCGGTCGATTCTTGCACACATCAGGCCGTCTTCATCAACCCTGACTAGAGTATCCGTCACGCGGATGCACGGACAGGCTCCGCCATGGGCCTGTGCGGCATCGAGGCAGGCCTGGACAAGATCGGTACTGACGAACGGTCTGGCACCGTCATGAATGCTCACCAGCTTGATATCACTGCTTTTTCTGCTCTCATATAATGCCTTCAGGGCATTGAATACGGACTCCTGCCTTGTTGAGCCACCCTTGACGTATATGATTTCAGGCTCATCCTTTCCGGCCTTCAGGGGCTCGACTATTGCCTTGACCTCATCAAGGTCTCCGTCCCTGTAGGTGACGGCAATCACACAGAGCCCGGGCACATTCATGAAGGGTCTTATGGCCATGGCCAGAATCGGCTCGGAGCCTATGGACAGGAATTCCTTCTTGACCGAAGAACCGGATGAGGCATTGAATCTTGTGGAGGAACCGGCGGCGGTGACTATCACCGCGTGGCAGCGTGGCATCATTTCTCCAGATAGGTGAAGATGGTCTTCTCTATCTCCTTCTTGTCCTTGTTGAGGGCATAGGAGCACTCGTCTATGAGAAGACTCAGGGCGTTGTCATAGAGCTTTCTCTCCTGGACCGGAAGCTCCTTGACCTTGCTCCTGTGATAGAGACCCTGCACGACCTTGGCTATGGAATAGATGGATCCTTCCTTGATCAGGTCCACGTTCATCTGATAACGGGCCTTCCAGTCCACTGCCACGGGTTCATACTTGCTGCCGATGGACTCAAGGGCCTTGAGTGCATCATCGGCCGGTACTATGGCCCTGACTCCGGACTCGGCCACCTTGGCCACGGGGATGCTCACAGTCATGTCGGACATGTCGATGTAGATCACATAGTAGAGGACAGGCTCGTCCCTGACTATGCGCTCACGGATGTCCTTTACGACACCTACACCCTGCAGAGGATAAACGACATGCTCTCCGACCTTGAACTGAGCGTTATCTGAAGCCATACCCCAATTATACCCGAGTTTAGTGACCATAACAAGAAATGAATTGTAGAAAAAAAAAGCCCCATGAAGTATAGTATCCAAATGTGTGCCCGCACACGAGGTTTTACTGATATGAGCGACATGAACACCAGACGCTGCGGCGTATTGATTCATCCCACATCGTTCCCCTCTCCTTTCGGGATCGGTGATTTCGGACAGGAAGCACGTGACATCCTCACCATGCTTGCGAATGCACAAGTCTCCCTGTGGCAGATACTGCCCCTGGGCCCCACCGGTTACGGTGCAAGTCCCTACTCCGCACTCTCCACGTTTGCGGGAAACGCGCTTTTGATAGACCTGAGGCCCCTTGACGGCATGTTCGGCATCGGCTGGCCCTACCGGGACCCCGAGAACGACACCAGAGGCCGTGTTGACTACGGCCGTGTAGAGCAACGCAAGGTCCCGCTCCTGATCGAGGCGGCATCCCTGTTCATCAACGGCGAGGCACCCAAGGAAGGTTACAAGGCCTTCTGCAAGGCAAACGCCTGGTGGCTGGACGACTACGCCCTGTACAGGTCTCTAGTGGCGCACCACAACGATTCGCGCTGGCAGCTCTGGGAACCGGACCTCAAGCTCAGGAAGAAGACGGCCATCACCAAGTGGACCAAGAAGCTCTCCCATGAGATCGAGCTGTTCAAGGTCCTCCAGTATTTCTTCTTCGAGCAATGGAATGCCCTTCACAAGTTCGCCAACGACCTGGGAATAAAGATCATCGGCGACATCCCCATCTACGGGGCGGGCGACAGCGTCGATGCCTGGACCCACCCGGCACTTTTCAAAATCGACACGCACGCCAGCCAGACCGCACAGGCCGGCTGCCCGCCCGA
>JAJBWA010000107.1:0-4613 GCA_031935845.1 bacterium
GGAATGGATTCGTCCGCAGAACCGTGGATGAGGAACACGGGTCCGCTGTAGCTGTCTATGAAGTCCTCGACGCGGATGGTGCGTGCAACTCGGACGTAGTTTCCGCTGAGAGTTTTATCTTCTTTGACCTGAAATTGCTCGGGGATGTGAGATGGGTCGAACTCCATACCCAAGAGTCTGCCTTTTCTTGCGCCCTCGGGAATGACGATGGCCGGAGACATGGGGATGATGGCCTTTATCTGGTCGCTTTTCATTGCACCGGCCAGCATGACGGTAAGGCCGCCCTGGGAGTGTCCGCAAAGATAGATGTCGGTGACGAAGTCCAGACTTCTTGCATAGTCGATTACCGTCAGGGCGTTGGTCATCCACTTGAACAGGGTGTGGTTCCTGAATTCGCCTCCGCTTTCGCCGTGGCCGTACATATCGACTCTGAGGGTGGCAAGGCCAAGTTCATTGAACATTTTGGAGACAGCCAGGATATGACGCTCTTCCTTGTTTCCGGTGTAGCCGTGGATGATGATAGCAAGAGGGCACTTGCCTGCATTCTTTGGCATTTCAAGCTTGGCATCCAGCAGGATTCCGTCGTCGATGATGTGCATGGAAAACTCCTTTTGTCCAGTATAACACAATCTTTCGTTCAGATGATGCGCCGAGAGAATATGCATGTTAGTATTACATCATGGCTGATAACAAAGGTATTAGTATCATTTTCCCCAACGGAAGCTATGACAGGTGCAGGACCTTAAGCGATACTGCTATCCATGACCTGGGATTGGATGTGATATGCAACGGCCTCTCGAATAAGGAGAAGGAGCAGAGTCTCATCCTGGGAATAATGTCCAAGATTACGGATGACCCGGAGGTTGTGCAGTTCCGTCTGGATGTCTTTGATGACATCTACAGAAACCCGGCCTTCCGGGAGAAGATGCTCGGGATTCTGGACAAGATCGAGTTTCTGAAGGACTTCGGAAGCTTCAGACGTGACAACGAAGAGTCCTCGGGAACATGGGATCTTCTTCACCGTCTTGAGGAGATCCGCGACTACATCGGTTATGTCGAGGCCCTGCAGCAGTGCCTGAGCGACAGCAGCCTCAAATCAAGGGGACTGAAAGAACTCAAAGAGAGAATCGACGGGATATACAACGACAGCAGTTTTGAAGAACTTAAGAAAGATATTGCGAATTTAAAGGCCTCGACCTCGAATCTGAAGAGCGTGACGCTTGGTGTGAATCTCAATGAGAGGTTCGAAGCCAAGGAGATCGGCCTGATTTCGGTGAACAGCAAGGCCTTCTCGAAGTCGACGATTCTGGAGAATTTCGGAAGCAAGATAATCAGGAAGGATAGTATCAACCCGGGTACGGATTGGGACGGAAGCATGAGGTTCCAGACGTTTTCGACGGGCGAGGGCGGACAGAGCGTCATGGAGGGGATGGCCCGCGCACGGATGATGATTGAGAATCCCATTCTGACGATGGCCATGGTGCCTGACGGGGATATGGGAAAGGATGTGACAAGTCACATGGACAGGATCACCGACCACATGCTTGGAAAGACGATGAAGGCGGTCAAGGAGGTCCTTGGCAAGTATGTGGGGCTTTCCATCATGAATATCACGGCCCTGATCCCGGAGTTTCTGTACTATGTGCGCTGGGCCGAATTCATAAAACGCCAGCAGGATAAGGGTTTTGTTTTCTGCAAGGCGACTCTGATTCCGGGCGGCAAGGTCAGGATGAAGGCCAAAGGTTTTTACAACATGCGCCTTTCCTGCGCTGTGGACCAGATTGTGGACAACGATCTTGATTTCGACTGTGAAAAGAACCTCTACATTCTCACGGGTGCCAACCGCGGTGGAAAGACCACGGTGACCCAGGCAATAGGGCTTCTTCACGTCCTTGCCCAGGGCGGAATCTTCGTGCCGGCCAAGGAGTTCTCATTCACGCCTGTAGACTGCATCTTCACCCATTTTCCGGCCGACGAGGACAAGACGCTGGACTTCGGAAGGCTGGGTGAGGAGTGTAACCGCTTCCGTGAGCTTTTCGGTCAGTGTACTGAAAACAGCCTGCTTCTTCTGAACGAAACCTTCTCGACCACATCGTTCGAGGAGGGGTTCTTCATAGCAAAGGACGCTGTCCGTGCGATTCTGAAAAAGGGCACAAGGTGCATCTACAATACCCACATGCACAAGCTCGCCCAGGATCTGGACAGCCTGAACGAAGAAAGTGCCAAGGAGGGTGCCACCTACAGGGCGGCATCGCTTGTCGCTCTTTCCGATGGAGGTCAGCGTTCCTTCAAGGTAAAGGTCGCACCGCCTCAGGGTATGTCCTATGCACAGGATATCGCCCGCAAGTACGGCGTGACATATGATATGCTGGTAAACAAAGAGGAGTAGTTCGCGAAATGGAATTGAAACTTAATCTTGATATTTCGGAAGTCAACAGATGTCTTCTCTGTTCAGACCCGCCGTGCACGGCAGCATGCCCCCAGGGCGCTCCTGTCGGAGACATAATGAGGTCCATGTATTTTGAGAACTACACGGAGGCTCATCATAAGGCGAGTAAGGTTGACTGCACTTACTGCAACGCCCCTTGCGAAAAGGCCTGCGTTCTCAGGAACGACAAGGCTCCGCTTGATATCCGCGACTGCATCCTTAATATCAGAAACGCCGATAAGGAGGTCTATCAGCCGAAGATCTCAAAAGTGAATCTGTCTACCGACATCTGCGGCGTTAAGCTTGAGAATCCGTTTTTGCTTTCGTCTTCCGTAGTCGCAAGCACCTACGATATGTGTAAGCGCGCATTCGAGGCCGGCTGGGCCGGGGTTGCTTTCAAGACTATCTGCAACTTCCCTCAGCATGAGGCATCTCCTAGATTCAGCGCCATTCATAACCATGCCAACGCATTCTGCGGCTTCAAGAACATCGAGCAGCTCTCCGACCACAGCGTCGAGGAGAACATGCAGGTTTTCAGACAGCTGAAATCCGAATTCCCGGACAAGGTCATAGTTGCTTCCATCATGGGCAGCAATGCCAAGGACTGGGCACGTCTGGCAACCAAGTGTGAGAAAGCAGGAGCTTCGGTTATCGAGTGTAACTTCTCCTGTCCGAACCTTGAGGACGGAGATCTGGGAATCACCATCGGACAGTCCGAGAGACTTATAGAGCGCTTTACCAGAGCCACCAAGAGCGGAACAAGTCTTCCGGTTCTTGTCAAACTGACTCCGAACATCACCGATATGGTCCCGATGGCACTGGCTGCCAAGGACGGCGGAGCCGACGGAATCGCCGCAATCAACACGATCAACTCGATTACCGGTGTAAATATCGATACCCTTGTCGCAGAGCCGTCTGTACGCGGAAGATCGATTGTCGGAGGATACTCGGGTCCTGCGGTGAAACCCATTGCCCTGAGGTTCATATCCGACCTTGCGAAGGCCAAGGGTCTTGAGAACATGCACATAAGCGGCATGGGCGGAATCGAGACCTGGATAGATGCCCTGGAGTTCCTCCTTCTCGGAGCCGGAAGCGTCCAGGTAACGACATCCGTAATGCAGTACGGCTACAGAATCATAGAAGATCTTATCAGCGGACTGTCTTTCTACATGAGATCCAAGGGAATCAGTTCGGTCAAGAAGCTGGTCGGCGGTGCGGTCAGCTCTGTTGTGGATCACCACAGCATCGAGCGCGGCACAATCCTTCTTCCGGTCTTTGACCCGGAGCACTGCATCGGCTGCGGAAGATGCTACATCTCATGTATGGACGGCGGACATCAGGCAATCAGATTTGATCCGGAAACCAGAAGACCGAATCTTTTAGGATCCAAGTGCGTAGGCTGCCATCTGTGCCGCCTCGTGTGTCCTGTGAATGCAGTCGGTGTTGCGAAGAAGACAATAGGGAACAAGAACTGAAATGTATTACAGACTTAAGGACAGTGATATCAGCTTTTCAAGACTCGCTTTGGGAACATGGGGATTTTCAGGTGCAAAGATCTGGGGCCCGAATGATGACGAGCAGTCAATCAAAACCATAAAAATGGCCTTGGATGAGGGCATCACCGTCTTTGATACGGCAGAACGCTACGGAAACGGCCATGCCGAGGAAGTTCTGGGAAAGGCCCTTAAGGGCGTCAGGGACAAAGCCGTCATCTGCACCAAGGTCCGCCTTGCCCATCACGATGAGATAGTCTCGCGCTGCGAGGAAAGTCTTAAACGGCTGGGAACGGACTACATCGATGTCTATCAGATCCATTGGCCGTTCAAGGATGTTCCGATGGAGGAGACAATCGGAGCATACGAAGAACTCAAGGCCGCAGGCAAGGTGAGGGAAATCGGAGTCTGTAACTTCGGTCCCGAAGCTCTGGATCGTGCCAAGGGTCACAAGATTGTGACCAACCAGCTTCCTTAATCTCTTATATGGAGAATCATAGAGAAAAACGGAATACTCGATAGGTGCAGGGAGCAGGGAATCTCCGTCTGGGCATATGTTCCTCTTGCCCAGGGACTCCTTTCCGGAAAATACATGAGCATAGAAGATGTACCCCTCGGAAGAAGGGAGACCAGGTTCTACAGCTGCAGCTGGAATCAGGGAAGACACAGCGATACCGGTTTTGAAGACATCA
>JAJBWA010000108.1:0-18592 GCA_031935845.1 bacterium
AGGAACCATCCTTTCTTTTCATATGGTGCAGACTCGACGCCAAGGCATGTATAGCCAGTGGAGTTTACCGCATCCTTGAGCATCTGCGCATCCACGGGGTCATCGGTCAGAAAGCTGGCCTCTTTCTTGCTCCGTGATGCACTGACCTTCTTGGCAGAAGGCACTGCCTTCCTGATTGTATCACAGATATGAACCTCGCACATCCCGCACATCATTCCGTCTATCTTCAGAGTTGTTCTGATCATTGTTGCACCTTCCAAAAAAGCGGAGGGCCCGCCATATGGCCCTCCAGGTATTAGGAATTTACTTCCAAAAGGAGACTCGGTAATAGTTAGATGTCTCTAACCATGAATTAGAACACTCTAACCGGGGGTTTTGGTCAATATACGTACGATTGTTTACTTAAAAACTGAACTAGCGGTTTTTCTTCATTGCGACCTTGTGCTCGTACATGTCTTCATCGGCACGCTTGAACACGCTGTTGACGCTGTCATCCTTCTTTGCGTCATATACGGCATAGCCGCAGGCAGCCGACGGTTTCTCCCACAGCTGCAGGCCTTCGTTTGCGGAAACCTGCTCGACATTGTCCCTGAAACGCTTCACCAGTCTTGCACAGGATGCAAGGGCCTCATCCCTGAGGATGACCACGAACTCGTCTCCTCCGAAGCGGAAGACCGGGCAGCCGTCGAACACCTTGTCGATGAGTCCTGCAAGATTCTTCAGCGTGACATCGCCCTTGTCATGGCCGTAGCGGTCGTTGATTACCTTGAGGTCATTCAGGTCAATCATAACGATGGCAAACGGACAGCCCTCGCACTCGAGATCCGTGATTGCAATCTCGTATGCACGCTTGTTGCTGAGTCCTGTCAGCGGGTCGATGTTGGCCTCGCGCCTGTAGACCTCGGCGTGCTCCTTTGCAGTCTCCAGGTCGCTTCTGGTTTCCATGAGGTTGTCATAGTAGTCCTTGATGTCCTTCTCCATGCGCTTCATGGAATCGGCCAGGGTCTGGATTTCGTCTCCGGTATGGATGTCTATTTCCGAGAACGTCATGCTGTTGACGGTGTATGATTTGGTTGCATCGGAAAGCCTGTTGATGGGACGCACGATGGTGCGGTCGACGAAGAATATGGCAAGCAGACATGCCAGCACGGTGATGATGCCGAACACCAGGACGGACATCAGCAGGAGGTCGCGTTCCTTTGCCACTATTTCATTCATGGAGATGTCGACCGCGGCAAAGGCTATCCGTTCACCGTTGTCATCCCGTATGGCTGCTCCGGTAGTGACCAGATAGCCGTACATGTCTGTATGGGTTACGTTGGGATCGAAGATCCTGTCCGGATCAGATACGACAATCGGATCATACACAAACAGCGGATCCACGCACCCCGGAGGGCATGCATCCTCATAGGCTCCGTCCACAAGATAGACATAGCGTTTGTTGGGAAGGTCCAGCCAGACCACATACAGGCATTCGACGTCAATCACGTCCTGTACGCTTCTGAGTTGGTTCCTGAGGTAGATGAATTCCTCCGTCTCTTCTACCGAACTGTACTTGGACAGATACTCCTCGAATTCCGGGGTTCCCCAGTCATCGCTAAGGACTATCTTGTCCTGAGCCTTATAGATCTCAAGAATGTTGTCACGAAGGATCTGCACCTTTTCCCTGTCGAGTATCTGTGCCATGGCCTGGGTTATTTCCTGGGACCTGTCCTCATACTCGTTGGTGACAAGTGTGGAAATACCTCTGTCATACACGATGATTGCGGCAACTGCAATCAGAATGCCGACCAGTATGATCATCAGGAATGCCTTGGCTTTCAGCGATAGTTTCATTACAGCACCTGTCCCCTGTCCTCGGAAAAACTCATTAGGAATGATTATAGCCCTATTTTCCCGTTTTCCACAACAAATATTGTGTTACGGCCTAAATGTTCCTGAGTATTGTCCTTACCAGAGCCCTGAACTCTTTCTTGACCCTGTTGGTCACTTCAATAAACTCGAGGTGATCTATGGGTTTGTCCAGAATTCCCGCGGCCATGTTGGTCATGCAGCTGATTCCAAGTACTTTTATTCCACAGTGGGCAGCTGCTATCACCTCAGGGACGGTGGACATGCCCACGGCATCGGCACCGAGGATCCTTGCGGCCCGGATCTCTGCCGGAGTCTCGAAGTTGGGACCGGCAAAGTACATGTAGACACCCTCTTTCAGATCGATTCCCGAAGACGCGGCAGCTTCTCTTGCCACAGCCTGAAGGTCCTTGTCATAGACGGTCGTCATGTCAAAGAACCGTTCTCCCAGCTCATCAGCGTTTGGGCCTCTCAAGGGATTATCCGCAGCAAGCTTGATGTGATCCGTTATCATCATAAGGTTTCCCTCTTCCCAGTCCGCATTTACACAGCCTGCGGAGTTGGTGATTATCACGGTCTCTACACCCAGGCGTCTCATCACCTGAAGCGGGAACACCAGCTGGGCCATCTCATAGCCTTCGTAATAGTGCACACGGCCCTGCATGCAGATCACGCTCTTGCCTTCAAGAGTACCGATGACAAGCTGACCGGCATGGCTTTCGACGGTGGAGACGGGGAAATAAGGGATGTCCTCGTATCGTATGATGACAGGATTCTCTATCTCGTCTCCCAGTCCTCCCAGTCCCGAACCGAGGATGAGTCCCACATCTATCTCCCTTCCGCCGGTCTTGGAACTGATGTATGAAGCCGCCTCGTCCAGCCTCTCGATAAGACTTGGCTGTGAAACGGTTCTGGTGGCACATGATGCCAGCATGACGATTGCAAGAACCAGAATGAACGGAACGAAAATCCTTCTCATGGGTATGTCTCCTTTCAGTAAGTATAAGTATAGGAAATCGGACAGTTTCCCCGCAAGAGAAAAAACTGTTCCGTAGACTTGGAGCGTGCTACAATCACACCATGACCGGAAGAATCAGAAGAACAGCATTCACAATCCTCATCATCCTGATGGCCGCCCTGCTCCTCGTCACGGGATGCAGGAGCACATCATCCCACGGCAGCAGAGAAGAAATCGTAGTCCAGATAGATTCCATGGACGCATTCACCAAGTTCGGCAACATCGCGCTGAACATAAGGACACGTGATTTCTTCGCAAACACGGATTTCGAATACGGAGACGCCGTGAGGGTTCGTTTCCTGGACCAGGACATGGTTCTGCCGTTGGTGAGTGCATTCTCGCTTCTGGGCATCGGTGAAACCGGCATTGATGCCGAAGATCCGGATCCGACGGGACCGTCAGAAAAACTCATGCTGTTCACGAACCTCGCAGATTTCACCACAAGATACGGGATTGCATACCAGAGCCTTGATTCCGACGGAATGTGGTTCTGGACCCTTTCCGAAGGTCTGGAACTCCCGATTGACGTGACGCTGACGCTGGAGGAGAAAGGCGCCTACCCGGAGTATGCGGGAGATCCCATGGTGATAAGCACATCCCGCTCCGATTATCTCCATCTTACCGATACGGAGTATGCGAACATCCGAATGGTCACCACCTCGGGATTCGGGAACTGCTTCTACAGGGGTTCCAGCCCCATAGACAGCAAGTTCAAAAGGGACATACTGGCCGATGCGACGATTGCGGAGATAGGTATCGACATATCCATAAACCTCTCCGATTCAAAGACCAAGGCAGAGAATATCAAGGGATTCTCCGACACCTACTATTCCAAGACATCGATCCTGTTCAACGAAATGGGCGTGGACTACAGGCAGGAATCCTTCAGGGACGGACTGAGGCGGGGCTTCCAGTACATAGCGGACAACGAGGGAGTCTATTACGTGCACTGCGCTCTGGGCAAGGACAGGACAGGATTGTTCTGCGCAATCCTGGAAGCCCTGATGGGAGCAAGCGCCGAAGAAGTGATAGAGGACTACATGAATACCTTCGTTTACTTCTACGGATTGCAGAAAGGCCCCATGTACGACAAGATAGCCGACACCAACATCTGCAATGCCCTGAAGGACATGCTGGATCTGGACTGTGATTTCAGAGACGTCCCCACAGACCAGCTCACCCAGGCCACCTACAGCTTCCTACTGTCAATCGGCCTGTCCGACTCCGACATAGCCAGTCTCAAGACCAACCTTGCCAGAGTCAGGACAGTGTAACCGCTCCGAGCTTGGGCAGTAATACCCGGACTCAGAACGGATAATAAGCTGCGTCGGAGAAATCCAGCAGGTTGGTGAATGAGACGCTGCCGTCTTTGGCCACGGTTATGATGGTTCCGCCTATGGTAAGCGGCATGGTATAGGAGCCCCTGCCGGTCTTCATGGCGTAAACGAAGTTGATGCCGTCGTATTTTATGTTGAAGCTGTTGGTGTGGTCGTGCCCTACCATGATGAAATCGGTTCCGACCTCCTTCATGGCCTTGAACATACCCTCCTCGTACGGCGGACAGCCCATGAACTCGTGCATCACCCCGTAGGAATCGGTGTAACCCTTGCGCCAGTGCATGCTGGAGAAACTGCCGTAATAGCTCTGGGTGTATGCATAGACATTCCAGGCCTTCCAGTCATAGATATCCACAGGAATGCTGAACGCGGCCGATGCGGCATAGACATAACCGAAGGTTGGGATATGCATTATCACGCCGCTGGGAACTACATCGTCCACCGAATACTGGCTGGCGCTTCTGACCATCTGCTTGTACCACTCGATCTGGTTTCTGTTCAGACATGCATCCGAGGAATCATCGCCGTACCATCTCTGGTCTTCATAAAGCGGGTCGCTGTAGTCCTCACGGGAACCCGAGTTCATGAATATGAACGTCCTGATTACGTGAAACTCATCGCCGTCTACCGCTACAAGGTTCACCACGTAGTTTCCTATGGAATCGGAACCGTTTTCCAGAATCCTGTTAAGACCCGCAGGGCCGTCCCTGTAGATGCAGTTTTCATAACTTCTGTAGATTTCGGACTGTTGGGAAATCGGGACACCGCTTCCGTAATACGAATCGTCATGGTTCCCGTACACGGGCGCCCAAGGCACTCCGAAGCTGTCCATCTGGGTGCAGATTGCATTCAGTGCTCCGGGGTCTCCGTCCCCTGTCTGGTCTCCGGTAAGCGTGATCATGTTGGGCTTTGCCAGTGATACAAGATTCTCGGTAGTCCTGAACATGAACTGGTATTCATGGTTCTGACTTGCAACATCCTCTGCCTCGAGCTGGACATCGGCAAAATTGAGGATCCTGAATTCATCCCTGTCTCCCATGTCGATGTTCACCACGTAATCCACATCGGCAACAACCTTGCCGTCTTCAAGATGAAGCGTGTACAGCGGGACATCTACATCCGGCACGTTGCGCAACGGAGGATTGTCTATCGGAGTGACGGGATGCCCCGGAAAGAGCTCGCTGCAGCTGCAGAGAACCGCAAGCGCACATATGATGATGGAAACAAGGCGGAATGAGGTTTTCATGTTTTTCCCTGGCCTTATCCTACCCAGCGTCTGATGGCATCATCACAAGAAGCAGCATCCTGACCTTTGATGACTAGGCCCTTTTCCATTGTTCCGCCGCGGCGCTTTACAAGAGTCTCAAGCTCCATATCGGCAAGACCGAAGGCTCCTTCCTCATTGGTGCAGAAGAGTCTGACTTTCCTGCCTGTGAAATCGAGGCTGTCTATGAATGTGGCAATGACGCGCGGATAGCTTCTGTACCAGATCGGGAAGCCGATGTAGATCGTGTCGTATGCATCAAGGGTCTGGAGATGTCCTACGATCTCAGGCCTGAGGTTTCCGTCGATCTCGGCCTTGGCCCTCCTGCAGCACTCCTCATAGTCTGCCGGGTATTTCTCCTTGGGCTCGACCCTCAGGATATCGGCTCCGGTTATGGCTGCAATTTTCTCTGCAACGATCATCGTGTTGCCCTTTTTTGCAGAATTCTGTCCCTCGTATGAAAAATATGCTAAAAGACTTCCCATGATGTCCTCCTGTCAGTGCAGACATGTTAGCACAATAATCCGGACCTGTCATTTTCCGTTCATTTAATTCACCCTATCGGGACACGCTGATGTATAATCAGCCCTATGAAACCCATTGAACCGCTGACAAAGGAAAGAAAAGGATCCCTGTACACGCTTGTTGCCGCAGTCTCGGCGATAGGTCTTGCATTCCTTCTCAAGCTGATAATGCCGGATTTCACCGGACAGCCGTCATTCGGCATCTACTCCGTGATTCCGGCGGTATTCCTCATCCTTTACATCTTCTTTACGAAACGGATCTTCGAGGCCCTTATCCTGGCATCCCTGATAGGCTACATAATGGCAGCCCCGTTCGGGAAGAGCATCAACGCATTCAGCACTGGTCTGATGGATGTGATGATGAGCAAGGACATTGCCTGGCTGTTCCTGGTCTGCGGTCTCATGGGCAGCATAATCGCCATGGTCGAGAAGGCCGGAGGCGCATGGGCATTCGGTCAGTGGGTTGCCAAGAAAGCCGCTTCAAAGAACTCGGTCCTCATCTGGACCTGGCTGATGGGAGTGATCCTTTTCCTTGACGACTACCTGAACGCACTCGTAATAGGTTCCTGCATGGCGCCTCAGAGCGACAGACACAGGACTCCAAGGGAAATGCTGGCATTCATAGTCGATTCCACAGCAGCACCTGCCTGCGTGCTGATACCGATTTCATCCTGGGGTGTTTTCTGCGGGCAGCTGATGGAAACCAACCACTGGGCTCCAGAAGGACAGGGAATCGTCTACTTCATCAAGACCATACCGTTCAACTTCTACGCCTGGATAGGCATATTCATTGTTCCGTTCTTCATCCTCAGGATCATCAAGCCGTTCGGTCCCATGAAGCAGGCCTATGACCGTGTGGAGAAAGGCGGCCCGATTGCTCCTCCGGGTTCGGAAAAGGTCGATGTCCGCGGAGGTCAGACCACCGAGAGGCCGGAGAATCCGAGGATCATGAACTTCTTCATCCCGATCATCTCCATGATAGTCTTCGCGCTCATTCCTGCCTTCATTTCGGGAGATCTGGGATCGTTCGACATGCCGCTGGGTGTCTACGGTACCCTTGTGGTCTGCTTCATCCTCTACCTTGCGCAGGGAGTCATGACGGCATCGGAATACTGGAACTGCTTCATCTCGGGCATCAAGAACATGCTCAATTCACTGATCCTGATGGTGCTGGCGTTCCTGTTTGCAAAGGTCAATGCCAAAATCGGATTCACGTACTTCATGATAGAGATTTCGGAATCGCTTATGACGCCGCACCTGATGCCGCTGGTGGTGTTCGTGGCCCTGTCCATAACGGAACTGGTCACGGGAACAAACTGGGGCATGTATGTCATAGCACTTCCGATTGTCATCCCTCTGGCTCAGAAAATGGGCGTGAATGTAGCTCTGGCGGTGAGCGCAGTGATATCGGCCGGAGTCTTCGGAAGCCACATCTGCTTCTACTCCGATGCCACGGTCATAACGTCAGCCGCAACGGGCTGTGACAACTTCGCGCATGCAAAGACACAGATTCCGTACGGTCTGCTTGCCGCGGCAATCACCATGATACTGTATCTTATTGCCGGATTCATCTTCTGATTCTTCCGGCAATCAGGCTCAGGCCTTGTCTCCGGTCTCCTTGTTGTGGATGTTCTCGATGTTCTCCATGCTTCCGCCGCCGTGATCGTCCGGGGCACGGAACTCGCCCTTGTCCACAAGGCGCAGGAAGGCATCCACGACATCTGCCGTCAGCTGGGTACCTGCAACTTCCCTGATGATGGAAACCACTTTCTCGAAGTTCATGCGGTTGCGGTACGGACGGTTGGAATACATGGCGTCAAAGCAGTCGGCCACGGCGATTATCTGAGCCACTCTAGGAATCTCGTCACCCTTGAGATGGTTCGGGTAACCGCGTCCGTCAGGCCGCTCGTGGTGTGCCTGGGCACCAACGGCCAGCTCAGGCATGATGCTGATGTCCTTCAGAGCCTCATAGCCCTTGGATGTATGGGACTTGATGATCTCGAACTCTTCATCGGTCAGCTTGCCGGTCTTGTTGAGAACCTCGGGAGGTGTACCGATCTTGCCGATATCGTGCAGGAGGGCTATGCGGTAGTACTTCTCCACCGTCGCCTCATCGTAGCCCAGCTCACGCGCCAGCATGGCGGTGTATTTGGCCACACGTGAAGAATGGCCGTTGGTATAGGCGTCCTTCATATCGATTACCTTTGCAAAGGCCTCGGTGATCTCACCGATCAAGGCCATCGTTTCCTGGTTCTTCTTCTCAAGTTTCTGCATGCGGTTGCGCACGTACCTGCGCACGATCAGCACGGTAACCACCAATGCAAGCACAATCACGAGAATCATGAACCAGAGCTGCTCATGGAGTTTCTTTTCCTTGACGATCTCAACATGGATTTCCTTGTTGCCGCGGCCCAGTGCGTCATGGATCTCCATGACGTATTCGTAGGTACCGCCGCTCAGGTTCGTGTAGTCCACGGGAACCATCTCGGAACGGCTGACCGTGTCACCCTGGCTCTCGAAGCCTTCCAGGTGACGGCTCACCTGGGGGTTGCTCAGCGAGTATGTGAAGACAAATGAAGGTATCGTCAGCTTCTGTGCATTCGAATGAATGGTAAAGACCCCATCGGCATCTGCATAGGTACGCTCTCCATCCACCTCGATGTACGGGACACCTGCCTTCAGGTCCTTGACATCTTCAAAAGGCTCATTGATGTTGACCTTGCAGACGCCGGTGCTGCCTGCAATGTAGAGGTCGCCGTCCTCAGTCAGGAAACTGTAGGAGTTGGCGGTGGTAATGCAGGGAAGACCGCTTGCAATACCGAAATACACGGGGCTCAGATCACCGTTGGCAATCAGGTCCCTGGCCGACGTCACATAGATACCGTTGCTGGAAAGCACCCACATGTCTCCGCTCTTGCTCTCATAGAGGTCGAAGTTGTTGGTGTACGGGAACTTCTGGATTGTGTGGATCTCATAGTCCTCCGTCATGTAGGCGATGGCGCTGCTGGTGACAATCCATACCACTCCCCGCTTGGCATCGAGCTTGAGCCTCATGACGATATCGGAGGACAATCCCTCCTCTACGTCGATGTTGCGCACGCCCTTTTCATCGATTACATAGATTCCGCCGCCGTTGCTGCCCAGCAGGATTTCCCCGTGCAGGCCCTCACAGACCGTAAGGCTTTCCAGGTTCTCGATGCCGTCCGCACTGCCGTAGCTGCCGGTGACCGCATCGCCCTCGATGATGTTGACGCCGCCGGTGACGGCCACCAGAATGGCTCCGTCGGAGCGCTCCCATACGGTACGCAGGCTGTTGGAAAGCAATCCGTCCGCCCTGCTGAATACCGTTATGTCCCCATGATCCAGACGCAGCAGGTCATCGGTACGCCAGGTACTGATCCACAGGCGCCCCTTGCTGTCCTCGATGATGGAACGGATGCGGCTTTCGGCCAGCATCACCAGAAGATCCGTATCTTCCAAGGTCTTACCGGAAGCTGTCCTTGCGCTTTTCAGAGGGAATGACTCAAGAGGACCGTTCTCATCCATTATAATCAGACCGGTGTCGGTACCCACAAAGAGGTTGCCTTCACTCATGCAGGTCGTGTTGACCACCGCAGCATCTAGTCCGAAACGGTCAAAGAGGCTGGCAAACTGGTTGGGAACCACCTTCATCACACCCTGACGGGTGGAGGTGAACCAGAGGTTTCCCTGGTAGTCGGTCATGATATGGCCGACGTTGTTGTTCAGGGGAAGATTGTCCAGAACTGTGAACTTGCCGTCCTCCAGAACGCCTATGCCGTTGCCGGTACAGACCCAGATCCGGTCTCCGATGTATTCCATGACCTTGACGTACATGAGAGGCGCAATCTCGATGACTTCTGTTTCGGTAATCTCTCCGGTGGCTGGATTGAATGTTATGTGATGGAGATTCAGATCGGTGCTCTCCATGTAGTACATCCCCGGATTCTCCGGATCAGCAATGATTGCTCCGGAAGCTCCCACCGGATTGTCTGCAATGCGGATGAACCGCAGCAGCTTCCTGTCCTTTATGAACACAAGGTCGCCAAGGTCAGTTGAAGCATAGAGGACTCCGTCCGGACCCCTGCGGATGTCACGCATGTTGGCTTCGGCAATCTCCTCTTCCTCCATCCAGTGGAGGTTCAGATCCTGATCCATGTAGCCGATGCCGCATGTTGTCGTAATGTAGATTGTCCCGTCCGGACCCTCGACGATACCTCGCACATGGGCGCTCTTGAGACCATCGACCTTGCGCCATATGCGCAGACTGCCCTTCTCCATGACTGCCAGACCGGCATCGTTGGTACCTATCCACAGACGGTCCTTGGTGTCTACATACAGGCACTTGATGCTGGACAAGCCGCTGGTGGTCCCGATGCGCTCGAAGGTGTTGCCGTCGTAACGGATAAGACCGGCGAAGCTGCCGATCCAGATGAAACCGTCACTGGTCTCGGCTATTGCGTTTGCCTCCGATGTCGGCAGACCGTTGGTGTTGTTGTAAAGCACTGCGGAAAAACCGTCCTGACGACCCACTGGGTCGACGGAAGCAGAACGGTTCAGGGTTCCTGAGATATTCAGTTCACCGTATGAGTCCTGCGCATCCTGTGCGAACACGGCGGCGGGCACCAGAATCAAGGCTGTAATCAGCAGTGAAAGCAACAAACGTGATGGTCTCTTCATATTACAAGTAATATTTCACATTATGTATGCATTTTCAACCTGTTGGAAACACTTGTCATCCGAGCCGGCACCATCAGGGAATCATTTTGCACCGTTACTGACCTCGTGATTCGGGTCCGCGGCATCGAACAATGATCCCGAATCGCGCAGGATGACGAGAAAAACTTTCAGCTATGTCCGATGAAACTGAAGTCACACTCCGGCTCAGGGTCGAGAGGATAGATAGGTCTTTTCAGGTTTCTATACGGAAGCCTCGTGAAAATCTCATTGGTGCTGCCGTCTGTCAGAACCATTATCGAGCGCCTTGCAATGGCCCTGATTTCGGGCTCCAGATAACCAAGTTTGACAACAATCACTTTACGCTTCTCCGGACAGATGCCAAGAGCCCTCATCATATCCGGATCGTAGCAGCCCACATGCCTGGAGGTCACAATCACATCGATGCCACCGACATCGACAAGGACCATGTCTGTGTTCTGAGCCCCTTCCCAGCCGAGGCAGACGGCTTTGACGAGAGCGTCCGAGTGAATGGGTGTGCTTGTAACCCTGTCAAAGGAGGCTCCCAAATTCCCGATGAAACGGTTTCCAACCCCGGCAGCAATCGCCCTTGAGCAGAAATCGGGGTCATAGATGGCTTGATAGCACAGAGGTGGATTCATGGCGACAAGTCTCTTGTCAGCGATAATGGCCTTGAGGAAGTTGGTCACATCCTGCGATGATCCGGCCGTAGGATTGTCCCCGCTGTCAGAAAGAACCACAGGGAATACTCCGGCTTTCAGGCTCTCACAGGTATGGTCAATCGCATCAACCACCTCACGCGTCTCATTGTAGAACACAAAATCGCTTCTGGAATCCCAGAATTCATGTGCAAGCTCCAACGCCGTATCGTCAGCAGTCTTCTGACAGTCATTGCTTACGGCAATTGCAGTGACCCCGGACTCCCTCACGTCAGCCCAAGGAAAGCCCAAAAGGAAAGATGCCGCCATCATATGAGGTCTTTTCTCCACATCCCTAAGCAAATCCGTCAGCCTCTTCATGGGCTGAACGTTGGTCTCCGACTGTTCTCCGGCTATTAAGAACGGAAGATGGACTGCAGCCATGTATGGCCTTACTCCGTCCTCGAGCACATGTCTTGTGATTTCCGCAGCAAGAACACCTGTCTCATAAGTATCTGTATGAGGTGCGCATTTGTAACCCACAAAGCAATCGGCGTTCCTCATCATCCTTTCCGTAATGGTGGCATGCATGTCCAGCGAAGCTATCACCGGCACATCGGGACAAATCCTGCGGATCTCTTCCAAAAGGTACCCTTCGGCCTCCCCCAATCCCTTGACCCTCATGGAGCCGTGAAGACTCAAACATAGTGCATCCAGCGGCAACGAAGCCTTCAGGGACTCAAGAAGCTCCCTCTTGAGCTCCATGAAACAATCATGGTCCCATTCACCGTTCGGGACGGCACGGGCCATCAGACCGGGAACAATCTCATAGCCTGCAGACATCAGGGTATCCACCATACCGTTGATAGACTCCTTGCCCTTGCTCGTAAGTAGCTGCTGTCCCCTTACAACCCAAATATCATCTCCCGATGTCAGAATCGGGTTGAATGTATCCGATTCATGATGCATTCCGCCGACAAAAACTTTTCTTCGTTTCATGTCCGTTTCATGTTCAGCTGTCATCAATACCACCTGTTCAATACCGTCAGGAATAGAATACGTCTTCGGTTTTCCTATAAAGCTTCACTGCAATGAAGACGGTTATTGCAGTCCACAGGGCTACCCAGACCTCAACCGACCATAGCGGCATCACACCACGCTGATATAGTGCGGCGAAGGTATCCGTCAGCATATGCAGGAGGATGGCTGCAGGGAGGTATGCTTTCCTTGAATTGACGACACTGTAATACACGATGACTGAGAGTCCGATATGGAGCAGCATCGCAAACAGCCTCTCGATGACATTGAGGGCCATCAGCGCGAAATTGAAAGAAGCCGCCGCCTGAACGGACGGAAGTGCGGAAGCTGCAGTCTGCTCAGTAATCTTCAGTGTACTGAGTGCACCAGCCACATCTCCTTTGGTGAACAGAACCGCAATGACAAGATAAATGATCATCGTCGGCAGAAGCACGACAAGGACCTCGATTCCTCCGTGGCCGATACCATACATGACGGCATTCTCACGGGTGCGGTTCTTCTTCATGATGTATTTCAGGACGATATACCGTCCGCACTCCTCGAAGACTCCGGCCATGATTGTCCCGTAAAGAACGTATGCAACCGTGCTTCCGTTGATGAATCTGGAAACCGGATTGTCCGCCATGAGGCAGAGATAATGCACCCCGACTTCCAGCATGCGTGCGGAGACAATAAAGCCGATGGCACCTGCGATGAGATAGCTGATGTTCGTCTGTTCCCTGTGTTTCCTGCGCCAAATCAGGAAGAATGCCACAGGAATCGCAATCATTAGGATTATCGTGATTGCGAGGGCCGGAATGCTGCTTTTCCCTACTACGATGTTCTCAAACACGTTCATGGATGTTTTACTCACTTGCAGGATCAGTATAGTCCCAACATTGAAGAAATGAAAGGAACACGTAGTTGCTTTGCATTTTTGGCATCTCTACAACCCGAGATTTGCGGATGTCCATTCCCACTCCATAGAACTTGAGTGCAACCTTTTTTATCAGAATCAAGGCTAATGGTTGCCAAGAACAACCTTTTGCTCAAAAACCAATGAAAAGGTTACAAACTATAACTATTCAACTCAAAAATGAATGAAAAAGTTATAGATGCACAGGTGCCTAGACAAATCCCGGGTTGTCTGCCCTGCTCAACTCAGACTCTCAAACCACCTATCTGCTTCCTCTCTGGAATGGAATTTGGTGATGCACCGGCTGTCCCGATACTTCTCAACAAGCTCGTAGATCCGCGGAAGCTGGTCCTTCGGGAAATCCAAGATATACTGGCGGAACTCAGGGTCGAATTCCTGCTCTACCCAAGGCATGTCGTCACGGATTGTACCGATCCGTGCTGCCGCCCCTTCGAGGCACAGGTCCAAAGGGAAATCAAGAAGAAAAACATCCGTGCATGCTTCAAAACGCGTTGGTAGGGTTCTCTGGTAATTGCCGTCAATTATCCATCTGTCAGTTTTCAGAATTTCCTGCAGTTTCTGATCAAACTCCTCGCAGGCAACCGTTGTCCTGTCAGGTCTATGGAAAAGCATATCCAGGTAGTACAACGGGAGACCGGTCTTATCCCTGAGTTTTCTGGCAAAAGTGCTCTTTCCCGCTCCAGGACATCCGATGACAATAATCCGTTTCATTTCTTCAAAGGCCATAAAAGTGTCTCTTGATATTTCCTGAATCAGGATAATCGAGCTCATCTATCTGACGGATGACTTCTTCAACATCATATCTGACATCAACAGGTTCAATCGTGGCTTTGCCGTTTTCAATGTCGAGGACACCTGCACGGGCAATATCATGATCCTTTGACGGGCAGCCGAGAGAACCGACATTGATATATAAACTGTCTCCCCTGCAGATGTTCCGGGAATGAGCATGCCCGTATATTATGATGTCGCTTTCCACATTGGAAAACATGGTCGATAGATCAGATTCTGTGGGATTCTTAACGGAACCTGAATAACGGCCTTTCTCATCCATGCAGGAGTGCATGACGGAAATGCTGAGGCCCTCGGATTTGAAATCGATTCTTTTGGGAAGGCTACGGAGAAATCCTACTGATTTTTCGGATAACAGACCATGCTCCCACCTGTGGTGTTCCATCTCGGCATAGCTCATGTTATCTTCGTTGGGATATTCCGTAGGCATGCCATCAAGCAGAAAACCCTCATGGTTCCCCCGCACGGCAAACAATTCCGGAATTCGCATCATTTCCTGAACTGTTTCTTCCGGATTTGGCCCGATTCCGATGATATCCCCACAGCAGATGATTCTGTCACAATCCCTCTGTTTCAATTGCTTCAATACAGCACGCAGGGCCGTAACGTTGTTATGGATGTCGGTTATGATTCCGTATCTCATGGGTTCAATCTCCACAAATCCCGATTGATCAGACACCCTTATCCGAAGCACGGAAGAAGAGTATCCTCGATGAAATCCACCCTATCGAACACCGTGGGTTTGAAGTAGGAGGAAACCGCTACTACGATTTCCTTCTCCGGGTTCACATAGATTACGTTTCCGCTGTTCCCGATTGCGGCATAAATCTTCTTCTCCGGATGGATGATCCACCACAGGTAACCGTATTGCATCCCACGGAAATACTTGCTTTCTACTTTTCTGGGCTTTGTCATTTCGGAAATCCATTCTTCCGAAATGATGCGCTTTCCTTCCCATACTCCTTGGTTCAGGCAAAGCTGCCCGATCTTTGCCATGTCGCAAGCACTCATACACAGGCCGTATCCCGGTGTTCCAAGCCCGTCCGGGTCCGCAAACCATATGTTCTCTTTCGGGGACTTTGATATTGTAAACTCCTTATGTTCCTCAGCACTCTTGGCATAGTAGTTCTTATGTTCCGCAATACCGAGTGGTGAAAAGAGATACTGGTTGGCAAAGTCCACGGTTTTCATGCCTGTAGCCTGATAGAGAATGCCGGAAAGAATATGGAGGCAGACTGTCCGGTAATCAAACTCATCGGTAATGCCGTTTCTTCCGCCGAGGAAGTCAAGTGAAGCGGTTGTCCAGTCATCACTGGAGCAAACTTTCGTCCATGGATCACCTTTTCCCTTGTACGGTGCACGCATGGTAAGAAGATGCCTGATGGTGACATCATGGATGGTCTTCTCTCCTCGCTTTACTGGATACCCAGGAAAGAAGGAAAGTACTTTGTCATCCACACTGCCGATCATACCTTTATCAACGGCAATCCCGGTAAGAAGCGCCATGATGCTTTTAGTGGCGGACATGATATGCGTACAGTCGTTCCGCTGATAGCCGTTCCACTGTGCAGAATAGATTTCCCTGTCATTCTGCAGAATTATGATCTGGCAGATGTTGGGCTGGTTTTCCTTTATATGCCTGTATAGTTCCTTCTGGTTCATCGTCCGTTACTCTCCGGAAGTTTCCTAATTCAATCGTCAATATAACGACAACTATCGACGTATCAGAATGCCTTTCATGTACTCCGTTTCATTGTGCGTCACCAAGAGACATTGCATAAATCTGGCATCCTCACCTGGTCTTCCTGGGTTTCTTCTCAGGCAGTTCCGCATACATGCCTTTCAGTAATTCCGCAATCAGATCCGCATCCTCGAATCTGTCGAAAACGTGCATCAGTGTTTTTGATTCCTCATAAGGATACCGCAGTTCCGAGTCAGCCAGAAGTCTGTCTGATGTCGGTGTCCTCTTCAGAAACAGTTCCTCATCTCCGATATCGCCTATCAATTTACCGTTGAAGTACACGAGATATCCGCCCATCATGGGTTTTATGACGATATCACCGGCTGTGGAAAAACACTCACGTACGTATTCGTTGAATTCATTCGCCATCAGAAACACCTTTCCTTGCGTTCTTTCCTGCATCGTTCGACGTTTCCGCATCGATAACACAGTTCATTGTCACAGACACCATCGTTATTGAAATATGAAAGGATGTTGTTCACCGTGGTCTCTGCAATATTGTTCAGGGCCTCCTCCGTAAGGAATGCCTGATGGGATGTGACGATTACGTTCGGCATGGAAATAAGACGCGAAAGCACATCGTCGTTGAGGATATGACCCGAGCGGTCCTCGAAGAAGACATCCGCCTCCTCCTCGTACACATCAAGACATGCGGCTCCGACTTTGCGGTGTTTGATTCCTTCCAGAAGGGCCTCAGCGTCAATCAGGCCACCTCTGGAGGTGTTTACGATGACAACGCCCTTCTTCATCTTCTCGATGGCAGCTGCACCGATCATGTGCCGGGTCTCATCCGTCAGCGGGCAATGCAGCGAAATGATGTCGCTCTGCGCGAACAGTTCATCCAGCTGGACATAGTGGAGATCACTGTCCGGTGCAGGAAACCTGTCATAGGCCAGTACATTCATTCCGAACCCGCGGCAGATGTCGATGAAGATGCGCCCTATCCTGCCTGTACCGATGACGCCCACGGTTTTGCCGTGCATGTCGAAACCGGTCAGTCCGCTTAGGGAGAAATTGAACTCCCTTGTGCGGTTGTATGCCTTGTGGATACGTCGCACCGATGTCAGAAGCAGTGCCATGGCATGTTCAGCCACTGCATAGGGCGAATAGGCAGGAACATGTACTACGTGGATTTTCCCGAAGGCAGCCCTGACATCAACGTTATTGTAACCTGCAGAACGAAGGGCTATGAGCTTGATGCCAAGCTCATACAGCTTATCGATTACAGCCTTGTCCACGGAGTCATTGACAAAGACACAGACGACATCGCACCCTCTTGCCAGCTCTGCCGTATCTTCATTCAGCTTGGTTTCAAGGAACCTGAACTTGATGTCATGAAGGCTCCCGTAGTGCTCGAACGATGGCCTGTCGTAGGCCTTTGCGTCATAAAATGCAACACTGATCATACTGTTTCCTCCTGTCTCGTCCACAATCGATTTTAGCACATTTGCAAAGAATACTCAGAGAAAAGCAATGTTTACTCACGTCTTTTTGATATCACTGCATTCCCAACCCCTGACGTTTTTCCGTTCATCATTTATTGCATATCTGACACACTCGGAAGGGCTTTTCGCCTCTTCCCTGAAGAAGTCCGGGAACATTCTCTGAGGCGTGTCAGGGCTCACCCACTTCAGGGATTCACTCACACCCTCCTCAGTCACACTGCTGCACACAGGCTCGAAATTCTCCGGCACATCCATCAGAAAGTAGAACGATACCTCATAGATCAGCTTGCCCAGATTGGTTTTCATATCTCCGTAGAAATAGTTCTCATGGACTGCAATGAGCCTCTTGATGGGCATCAGGACCCCTGTCTCCTCAAAGACCTCCCTGACAACAGCCTCACTGGCAGTCTCCCCCATCTTGATCCTACCGCCGACAGAATACAGATAACCGCGGCTGCTTTCGACCATGAGGATTTTTCCGTTTTTGACTATCAGGGCACCTACGCGGATGTTCACCAGCCCTTCCCCGCAGGGAACACACATATCAGGACTCATTACTTACCTCGATTTGTCCAGTTAATTCTATTATCGTCCAAATAGTACTATGATTTGGACAATTCCTTTCTCATCAATTAGCTCGCACATAAAACGTACTTCTGCCTGATCCTTCCCGGAGAATGATTCCTTCCTCTGTCAATTTTTTCAGAGATGCCAGTACAGATGATCTTCCGATTTTCGGACAATGAGATAAGACATCTGCCCCTGTAAACCTTCCGATTTTTTCTTCAGCGTATTTTCTAACAATATCATAGGCATTACTGCGATTTCCGCTCTCGGCCATTATCCCTACTCGTTCTTCAAATTCGACATAACAGGCCAGAATCACTTCAAGCATGTACCTGATAAATGGGGTCGGATCGTTTCTACCCTCATGCCATTGAGCATCAGAAGCTTCCAGAGAATCGTAGTACAGGTCTTTTGTCTTCTCTATCTGTTTCTCAATACTGATGTACTTTCCTACTGCATAGCCATTCTGATAAAGAAGAAGCAATGTTAAAAGTCTACTCATTCTTCCGTTGCCATCATTTAAAGGGTGAATACATAGAAAATCACATATAAAAACAGGTATCAACAACAGAGAATCCACCTTCTCACTTGACATCGCCCTTTCATAGGCATTGCATAGGTTCTCCATAGCTTCGGGTGTTTCAAAAGGAGCAACAGGTGTAAAGCGAGTAGATACAGTTCCGTCCGGCAATGTTTCACTTATATAGTTTTGAACATTCTTAAAATGCCCACCAAAAGACAAACC
>JAJBWA010000109.1:0-13105 GCA_031935845.1 bacterium
AAGTCGAGATCCTGGCCGAGTTCGACCAGCCCGAGTTCGTGAGGCTTGTTGTCGAGGAATGCTACAAGCTTGGAGCAAAGAAGGTCATAGTCGATTGGACTGACCAGAAAACGACAAAGCTCCACGCAAAGTACCGCTCGCTGGAAACCATGTCGAAGATTGAGAAATGGGAAAAGGAACGCTGGCAGCACCGCGTTGACGAGATCCCGTGCAGGATCTACATCGAATCCGAGGATCCGGACGGACTCAAGGACGTGGACCAGAACAAGATGCAGAAGGCAAACCAGAAGCTCTACCCCATAGTCCGCAAGTACCGCGACCAGCTTGAGAACAAGTACCAGTGGTGCATCTGCGCCGTCCCGGGCGAGGCATGGGCAAAGAAGCTTTTCCCGAACCTCCGCAAGAGCCAGGCCATCGAGAAGCTCTGGGAGGCCATCCTGTCCACCAGCCGCGTGACCGATGATCCCATCAAGGCTTGGGACGAGCACAACAAGGACCTCCTCTCACGCTGCAACTACCTCAACAGCCTGGGAATCGACGAGCTTCACTACACCGCCGGCAACGGCACCGACCTTACTGTGGGTCTGATGGAGCTGTCACAGTTCAACGGAGGAGGAGACACATCCCTGAGCGGCATTTACTTCAATCCGAACATCCCCAGCGAGGAGTGCTTCACCAGCCCCAAGCGCGGCAGGGCCGAAGGCATCGTCTATGCCACCAAGCCGCTGAGCTACATGGGCCAGCTGATCGACAACTTCTGGATCAGGTTCAAGGAAGGACGCGCCGTGGAGTGGCACGCCGAGAAGAACAACGAGATGCTCACCAAGATGATCGAGATGGACGAAGGCTCCCACTATCTGGGCGAATGTGCCCTGGTGCCCGTGGACTCCCCCATCTCCAACAGCGGTCTTCTGTTCTACAACACGCTCTTTGACGAGAACGCCGCCTGCCATCTGGCAATCGGTCTCGGTTTTGCCGACTGCGTGAAGGGTTTCGAGAACATGACGCTGGACGAGTGCAGGGCCCTGGGCGTGAACAAGTCCATGATCCATGTTGACTTCATGATCGGCTGTGCCGACATGAACATCACCGCAAAGACGCGTGACGGAAGGGAGGTCCCGATCTTCCGCAACGGAAACTGGGCGTTCTGATCAGGTAGATGCTTCGGGCCAATCTCATCGTCACTGCGCTCGGGCCGTACAAATAGTACTGTCCCTCGCTTGTTCCTTGACCTTGGCCCGAATCGTAAATATTTAATCGACAGAATCGATGATGCCGCCGACAAGAACCTTGTCGTTGTCGTAGACTACCAGGCTCTGTCCGGGTGTCGCCGCCTTTACGGGGACATCGAATACGGCACAGAGCCTGTCCTGTGGATCGATGTGGACTTCGCAGGAGACAGGTGTTCCGGTGGAGCGGATCTTGGCACTTGCGTGGATGGGAGCAGGAAGCTCATCGATTGATACCCAGTTGAGGCTGACGGCCCTGACCACGGTGTTGACCGTGTTCTCCTCGTAGCCTACCACCACGCGGTTGTGCGCCACATCAAGGGAAATCACATACAGAGGCCTTGGAGCAGAGACTCCGAGGCCTTTTCTCTGCCCTATGGTATAGTTCCAGATGCCGTTGTGCCTTCCCAGCACGTTGCCCTGCGTATCCACGATATCGCCCGGCGTGGGCTCCACGCCCAGGAGGTCGGAATAGCTTCCGCTGTAGAAGTCCTGGCTCTCGGACTGTCCTTCCGGGTGAAGGCCGAGCTCCACGTCTATCTGCCTGACATCCTTCTTTGTCATGGATCCCAGCGGGAAGAGCGTACCGGCAAGCTGCTTCTGGGACAGCCTGTAGAGGAAATAGCTCTGGTCCTTCAGAGGATCCAGGCCCCGCTTGAGGCAGTACCTGCCGCTTTCGAACTCAATGCGGGCATAGTGGCCGGTTGCAAAGTAATCGAACTCCAGCCCTGCCGCCCTTGCATACTCCACCATGGCGCCGAACTTGATCTTCTGGTTGCACCATATGCACGGATTGGGAGTGCGGCCTCCAAGGTATTCGTCCCTGAAGTTCTTGAGCACGGTGGATTCATAGAGGTCCGAGATGTCCAGCACGGTATGGGTCATCCCCAGGCTGTCGCAGATTGCCCTGGCCTTGTCGATTTCTTCCTGCTTGTTGGGTGAAAAGCATGCGTCCTTGGTAGCATCGCCGTGGAACGGCCTGCCTTCCTTCCAGAGGGACATGGTGACTCCGGATACCTGATAACCCTGCTTCTTGAGCAGATATGCGGCAATAGAGGAATCGATTCCTCCGCTCATGCCCACAAGGACCTTCTTCATTTATCTCTCCTGGTTCTGGCCTTCATGATTACGGAAAGCGCACCGCTTCCGCCCTCAGCTGCCTTGGGCACCAGAATCTCCCTTACGCCGGGATGGCTGCGGCATATGTCGATGACCGCAGGCCTGAGCACTGCCTCTCCGTTTCTGGAATGGATGCCCTTGCCGGTGATTATCCTCACCTTCCTGAGGCCCTTGGCATAGCTGTTGTCCAGAAATGCGCGGGTGTGCGCAACGGCATCGTCCAGAATCATCTCATGGAGGTCAAGCTCGTCCTGTGCTTCCATCCTGCGGACCTGATTGATGGACGGCCCTTCCTCTGCGGTTGGCTCGGACGCCCGTGCGCGCCTTCGGATCTCGCGGTCCTCGTCGTGGGTCTTCTCCCACTGGCTGTAGATGTCTGCAAAGCTGGTTCCCGCCATGATGATTCCTCCCCACGGGCGGTTCAAATGTTAGCATATGGCAATAACTATTACAATTGATTGACCAAATCAGTTTCTTTGACTATTCTGTTATACGCTGATTCCATAGCTCAGCTGGATAGAGCACTTCCCTCCTAAGGAAGGGGTCGCGCGTTCGAATCGCGCTGGGATCACTAGAAGACCTTGTCCGATTTCCGGCAAGGTCTTTCTTTTGTTTTGAGGTTTTTCCGGAAGTTTCAGAAGAGGATTTCACCAAAAATGTCAAAAAAACACGTTATTTGGTGAAGCGTGTCGGATCAACTGACCGAGAATACGATGCTTATGCTGTTCATTCTCTTCCAGTAGTAGTTCAGAAGCGGGAACCTGCCGTTGTGCCAGATGACTTCAAGCGAAATATGCCTGTTTTCGATTGTCCGTTCTATTCCTATCGCAGCATCGAATTCCGCTTCCCACTGCGATGTATCGTCATCCCTTGTCAGCGTGTGGTTCGTCATTCCGTCCTGATGGAGGCGGCCCTGAAGACTAAGGAAGACGTCATTGCGTCCGAACCTATAGCTGAAGGTCAGTTCTCCGGTAAGGATAAGGGCTTTGTATGCAGGACCATAATCTCCCCTGATTGCATATGACTCGGGGTCTCTTTCCTGATTCGTTTTACCACCCGAGATTATGTAGTCAGGCCTGTGTACGAATGGCATCATATAGCTGTATTTCTGGGGAATGATGACTGAAACCGCACCCTTGATGTAGGGAAAAGCCTCGCTTGAGTAACCCAAGGCTATTTCGAAATCGTCCCTCACGTATTCCGAGAGGTCAGCATTGACCATCGAAGGATCCTCCCTTACAAGAGAAGCGAGCGTTTCATCTCCCACATGGCCAGAATAATGCCGCGCACCGAATCTGAAGATGATGGAATCCAGGATCCTTGCCTCACATCCCAGGAAGTAGGATCCATCGAATCCCAGAACATCATTCCCGTTCAGAAGGAAGAAAACGCCCCGGATGTAGGCCTCAATGCGTGCCCCGGCTTCAAATCCATCCCAGGAGAATCTCAAGGTCGATGCCCCTCCGCCTGCCTGCATGAGGAGGAAATAGTTGTCCTTGTCCTTATTGAAGGTCTTGAACTGACTGTAATACTCTCCCGGAACCCCGTCCTTCTTATCGAACCTGATGAGCTCTCCTTCCGGATCGGTCGACAATGCGTCAATGACCCCGAGCCTTGTTTTGGGGCTGAACACGTCGGATTTCAATGATCCGAAGAAACCGGCTTCAGGTCCCATTGAAAATGAGAATGCAGCAAGGGAAAAGCAGACGGCAGCGAATACAAGTATGGCAATTGTTCTTTTCATTGTTCCGACCTCCTAGAGAGAGAGTCCGAGTCCCACGGAATAGTACTCGATGTCATTGAACCAATAGTTCAGCAACGGGAATCTGCCCTTGTGGTATGTGAACTCGATGTTGAATTCGGGAAGTATATCATCATCCAGGAAAGCGAAACCCAGAACCGCCGAATACTCTTTCTTCCAACCAAGGTCTCCCGAATAGGTTGCGGTCACTGGATCGATCTTGCCGTCCTGATGAAGCTGTATGTCGATTCCGGCATAGACCCTGCCGATGTTGTCGATCTTGTACTGTGCTTCCAGCGATAGTCCGATTCTCCAGGCTTTGTAGGACGAGGGGTAGAACCTGTTGTCCCTGTCATTGAAGCCCTCCTGAGTCCAGATGTAATCGGACGTGTTGGCCTTCTCCGGAGACTCCTCGCTCGAGGGTTTTGTGGTATATGCAGGAACGTGGGCTGCAGGCCTGATCCATGCCTTGCTTTCCGGGAGTTCCACGTCGACTGCGAACCTCAGGATGTCTGACAGACTGTAGCTTGCTCCGAAGTACCACGAGTTGTTCCTAGTGTATTCGGTTATGGCCTTATAGTCCGTGCCTTCCGTATATCCACGGGAGAAGAAGTCCGCCAGTATCTCATCACCCCAATGGCCCGAGTAATGATGGAAGCCTGCGCGTATGGCGATACTGTCGAAGAACAGAGCGGAGATTCCTGCCCCGTACTGTCCGTCGAAGCCCAGACAATCGACTCCTCCATAGGCACCGAAAACAGAATTGATCCCTCCGTGTATATAGATCTCGACTGCCGCCTTTTCCTTCCAGGTGAGCCTTAGCAATCCGATGTTTGAACAGCTCTTGAGAGCCCAATACTTGGTGTTGTGCGTGTTGAAATCCTTGAATTCAAGTTCCCTGTATGTCGGATTGCCCGTTCCGTCATCGGCAGATACCAGGATCGTGTTGGTTACGTTCTCGGGTTTCTCCGGAGCAATCAGGTAGCTGAATCTTACGTTGTTGGAAAACGGATAAGCAAGGCTTTCCCTGTACAAAGGCTTTACCGGTGCAAAATCCAAAGTGATATTTCCCGATCCGAATCCTATTGTTGCGAATGCACTTGCCGTGATGAGCAGAATTGCAATCGCAAGAAATATGCTTTTCTTCCCCATGCCGTTACTATAGCATGTGATTTCCGGATTTCAAAATCTTATTGAACGGATAAAAAATGAAAAGAGCCACCCGTTGAGTGACTCTTCTGTTTTCGAGATCTACGGGGCTCGAACCCGTGGCCTCCACCGTGACAGGGTGGCGTGATAACCAGCTTCACCAAGATCCCAAATGCATTATGAAATTACAATATTCATTTCCATTTGTCAACCTTGGGCGGAAAAAAACTTCAAATATGTCCCGATGGCATTTATAATCATAGGGTGCGGATACGTACATCCTTACTTCAAAGAGGGGCATTATGGAATTCCAGCGACAGATACTCCTGCACATGGCAGGACTTCATACAACGTTCCAGAACTATCTGGCACAGTTCTTCACCATGTTCGGCGAAGAATTCCTGCTTGTGGCAATAGCGGTCCTCATCTACTGGAACATCAACAAAAAGAGGGGCTTCACAATTGCCATGTCGCTGATGAACGCGCTCTCGGCCATGGGAATCGTAAAGGCCGTGGTTCGCTTTCCCAGACCGTGGATAATCCTGAAAGACATAGAGACAATCAGAATGCACACCGCCACCGGCTACTCTTTCCCCAGCGGACACACCACCGGAGCAGCCAGCGTATTCACCGCCATAGCTGTCACGTTCAGGAAAAGATGGCTGTCGATAGTATGCGCGGTGATTATCATACTCACAGGTCTTTCAAGGGTTTACCTGTGCGTGCACTGGCCGCAGGACGTGATCGGAGGAATCCTGATCGGGTGCGGAGCATCGTTCCTCCTGACGGGTCCGTTCGGCAGGCTGTATGACAATAAGGAAAAATCAATCAGAATCACATTGATACTCGGAATCATCACCGCAGTCCTGTTCATCGTCATCTCAATCCTGCTCTGCGTGGACAGGATCGATACCATAGCGTTTGAAGACCTGAACGTCACATTCTCCACTTATTCCGGACTTGCGTTCGGATATACTTTAGAGAGGAAGTTCTTCGACTTCAAGGCGGAGGAAGGATCACGGAAGGTCAAGGTGCTACGCTACGTAATCGGCGTGGCCGTGATGGCAGGCATCCTGTTCGGGACTAAGGAGTTGTTTATCGCCTTGGGAATCTACAACCCGATTACACGTGCCTTCAGGTATTTCCTGGTTGGTTTATGGGGCTGCACGTTCCCGGTCGTAGGGAAGAAGTTCCGGCTGTTCACGAATTGACGGCCCCTGTCGGAAAAAGAAAGGCGTCTGATTTCAAGTCAGACGCCTTCTTCATCTTCAGGTGAATCAGCTGAGGATCAGGTGTTGCTGTCCCTCTGTGCCAGGATGTTGCGCACTTCCCTCATGTCCTCGGCAATCTCGGCATATGAGAACAGGAAAGCCCTCTCGACGATCAGCAGAAGGATTCCGACAACCAGAAGGATGACAGCTCCGACAATGGACAGAGCGAACATGGCCTGGACCTGATGAATCTTGGCATACTGCCATCCGCCGATTACAAGACCGATTGCGGAAAGAGTGGTCACGATGATACCGACCACGAAAATGACCTGAGCAAATGTCTTGATGACTCCGCTTGATGTTTTCTTGATTTCCATACAACACACCTCCCTATCGATTTGCAAAACATGTGTTACGGAAATGATAACACAACATACTGCGGAAGTCATTGGCAGAATCGTTTTTTTGTGTTTATAGTTTAAATAGCTCAAGGGGGTGTCAAGATGACATTGAAGGACATTCTGGATGTATGCAGGGATTCCACAAGAATCAAGATCGCAGATGAAAAGGGAATCGCTCTCACCGCAAATCTCCACAAGAGGGACATTACCGGGGAGTACAACGACTGCAAGGTCCTGAACCTCTGCACACGGTACAACGGCAACGGCCACACCGTGAGGTTCTACCTCCTGATCACGATCGATGCCTCAGGCATCACCGTGGCGAAATAAGCTCATCCATCTTTACCTGGATGCGGCTCTTGAGCAGAGCGGCAATCTCGGGCTTTGAGAGATTCTCATATTCTTCCGGCATTATAGGCTTGAGGATGTGGACCTGGACGTCCACATGCCTGAGTGCATCGCGCAGCCGCCTGTAGTTGTAGACCTTCCACGAGTCATACAGGCAAACCGGAACCAGCGGACATTTCATTTCCTTCACGTAGTGCAGGCAGCCGGTGCGGAATTCACGCATGGTGTTGCCGTTGTCCACATAGCCGCCCTCGGGGAAAACACAGAAACGGTCGCCCGTAATCACGCGGTCACGTACTTTCCTGAAGGATTCCATGCATTTGCGGGCATCGCCAAGGGCAATGGGTACTGACTCGGAGAGCTTCATGTAGTCCCCTTCCATGATCATGTCGCTTCTCTGTTCGTCAAGGATGAACGATATCATGGCCTTGTGCGCGCATGTGATTGCAAGCCCGTCGAACCGCCCCTGATGGTTGGGAATCAGCAGATAGCCGCCGTCCTTGGGCAGGTTCTCCGTCCCGAAGGTCTGTACGGAAGCGTTGGTAAGCCTGACTATCTTCATGCCGACCTTCCTGGCGACAGTCCATCTGTCGTCCCTGGAGAGCTTGGGATTGCGCAGTGCCCTCTTCATGGTGACGATGAAGATGACGGCATGGACGATGTGGCATACTATTGTCAGGACAAATCTAAGCACAAAAGCTAAATTAGCAGGATTCTGTGATACAATCAATAGAAGGACCGCCCTGCGGCATACAATCAGGAGGATATCGTGGTTATTCTGGGAAACGGAATTCTGACGGCAGAGATATCGGAGACGGGAGCGCAGCTCTCACGTCTGGCTGACAAGGATACGGAATATCTGTGGAATGCGGATCCGGAGGTCTGGGCAAGGCATGCGCCCATCCTCTTCCCGTTCGTGGCAAGGCTGCCGGAGCAGCAGTACAGGTACAGGGGAAAGATGTACGGTCCCCTGAAGAACCACGGCATTGCTCCGTATGCCCGGTTCATGGCCGAAAGCAGCGATTCAACCTCATGCACCATGCTGATGGTGGTGACCGACGAAATCAGGCAGCTCTACCCCTTTGATTTCGATTTCCGAGTACGCTACCGCCTTGACGGCCACACGCTCCACATCAGCTATCTGGTCTCAAACAGGGGCGAAGGCGACATGTTCTACGCAATCGGCAGCCACCCCGGCTTCAACGTGCCGATTGCCAAGAACCTTAAGTTCGAGGACTACTACGTGGAATTCCCGGAGGCCGGAAACGTGATGCAGAGGCTGTTCACCGCAGACAGGTTCGTAAGCGATGACGATGTCCCGTATCCGCTGGAGGACAACCGAATTCCCCTTCACCACGACCTGTTCGATGACGATGCCATCTGCATGAAGAACACGGGATACACGGCCGTAATCCGTTCCGACAAGGACCTCAGGAGCATCACCGTCAGATATCCGGACACCCCGTGGTGCGCCATCTGGCACATACCAAAGCGCGATGCAAGGTACGTGTGCATCGAGCCATGGTTCTCCCTCCCCGGAAAACCCGGCATCAACGACATTGAAAAGCGCGATGACTTCCAGCGTCTTCACGGCGGTGAAAGCGCCGAGTACGACCTCAGCATCACCATAGGAAACTGAAGCAATGGATCTCAGACCGATTGCCCGCATCAGGAACAGCTACAGGGAGAAGTTCGGAATCCCGCGCCAGAGCGGGCTGTCCGACATCGTCTCAACCATCGTGTTCGAACAGGAGTTCAGGGACTCCAACGCCGTGCGCGGTCTTGAGGGTTTCTCCCACATCTGGCTGATCTGGGGATTCTCCGCAAACGGAGAGGAAGACGGCCAGGCTTTCCGGCCCACGGTCAGACCTCCGCGTCTCGGCGGAGAAGAGCGCATGGGAGTGTTCGCCACGCGTTCTCCGTTCAGGCCCAACCCGCTGGGGCTTTCAAGCGTAAGACTCAAGGAGATAGAAATGACCGCCGACGGCCCCACCCTGGTGGTTACCGGCGCCGACCTGATGGACGGAACCCCCGTCTACGACATCAAGCCCTATCTGAAGGATTTCGACTGCCATCCGGAGGCTCAGTCGGGCTTTGTAGAGCAGAAGGAATACAAAACCCTGCAGGTGGTGTTCCCGCAGGGTCTTCTTGAAAAACTTGATGTACAGGACCGATGGCCCCTGATTCAGGCTCTGGAACAGGACCCCAGACCAAAGTATCAGGATGATCCCGAAAGGGTCTACGGCATGCTGTTCGCGGACCGTGACATCCTGTTCCGTGTAAACGGCGATGTCCTTACCGTGACGGACGTCACTTGAGAAGCGATACCGCAGTCTCCTTGGTCATTGCCTTGCAGGCCTGTTCGTCCTGCTGGTACTCCTTGGGGATCCTGACGTTCTCCTCTCCGTGCCTCATATAGTAGCCGTATCTTCCGTGGTAGATTCCGAGGTTCTTTCCCTCGTAGTCGCCGAAGTCGACAACGGCCTGTGCGCCGGAGCTTCTCTTGGCAGTTCCTACCGAAGCCTTCTCCCTGGCGGCCGATTTCTTACCGGTCTCCTTGGGAGTGCTGAAGATTTCCCTGGCCTGCTCCTCCGTGATGCTGAACAGCTCGGCGGAGTTCTTGACGCTGCGGAAATCGTTGCCGCACTTGATGTACGGACCGTACTTTCCCATATCGGCCGTGATGGCCTCACCGTTCTCTCCGGTGCCTACAGTGCGGGGAAGGTTGAAGAATTTCTCAACAACAGAAGCATCCAGGCCACGGTTTCCGATGTACTCCTTGGGAACCTTGAAGCGTCTGATGTCCTCTGTCTTGGCGCGGTCGCCCAGCTGCCAGTAGTCGCCGAACTTTCCGGTGCAGTAGAGGATGGGCTGTCCGTCGGAGGACTCTCCGATCTTCTCGGGTGTGTTTGTCTTTGCCTCGACGGGCTGGCTGCCTTCCTTGCGGAGCTTCTCCACCATCTCGTCGGTGACGTCTGCCGGAATCCAGCTTGCGGGGATCGAGATGAACTTTCCGTCCTCGCTCCTGACGTACGGGCCGTAGGGTCCGAGGAAGATGGAGTTCTCCTCGCTCAGCTGCGGAAGCTCAAGCTTCTTGACGTCGCGGGAGTTGATCTTCATCTTGTTGCCCCTGACCTGCTGCTCAAGTCCGGCCTCGCCCTCGTAGAAGTTCTTCAGGAACTGAAGCTCGTCAAGCTTGCCCTCGGCGATCTCGTCAAGGCCGGTTTCCATGTCGCTGGTGAAGCCGTAGTCGATCCTGTCGGCAAAGTACTTCTCCAGAAGCTGGATGATTCCGAAACCGATGAAGGTGGGAACCAGCGTTCCGTTGTCCCTGATCACGTAGTTCTTCTCGAACAGCCTGTCGATGATTGCGGCATAGGTGGAAGGTCTTCCGATTCCGAGCTTCTCCAGTGTCTGGACAAGCGATGCTTCGGTGTATCTGTTGGGCTCCTTGGTCTCGTGCAGGATTTCCTCAAGTGCCTTGAGGTCAAGCACCTGGCCGGCCTTGAGTGCCGGAAGCGGAGTCTCCTTGTCCTCGAGTGCGGCATCGGGATCGTCCGAACCTTCGACATAGACCCTGATGAAGCCGGGGAACTCGATCCTGACTCCGGTGGCGGTGAACTGGGTGTCCTTGCCGTCGGATGTCTTTGCATCGATGACCACCGTGGTGTTCTGCTTGAGTGCGTTGGTCATCTGGGATGCAAGTGTCCTCTTCCAGATGAGTGTGTAGAGCTCGAGCTCCCTGCCGGTGAGCTCAGTCTCCTCCGGAGTCCTGAAATGCTCGCCTGCGGGTCTGATTGCCTCGTGGGCTTCCTGTGCGCTGGAGCTCTTTGCGGCATACTGCCTTGACTGGGCGGGAACGAAATCCTTTCCGAACAGTTTCAGGGCAGCCTCTCTGGCCGCGTTGATGCCTTCCTGGCTGAGCATTGGACTGTCGGTCCTCATGTAGGTGATGAAACCTTTCTCATACAGGCTCTGTGCTATGCGCATGGTGTCCTTTGCGGACATGTGGAGCTTTCTGTTTCCTTCCTGCTGCAGCGTGCTGGTGATGAACGGAGCTGCAGGTTTCTGTGAAATCTGCTTCTCCCTGACATCGGAAATCACGAACGAGCTGTCCTTGAGGGAATCCACAAGCTTCTGGGCATCGGCCTTGCTGAGAAGGATCACCTTGGATCCGCCGATGTATGCTCCGGTCTCGCTGTCGAAATCCTTGCCGTTGGCTACCCTCTGGCCGTCGACGCTGTCGATGGAGGCAAAGAAGCCCTGCCTGAAGCTGGCCTTGAGGTCCCAGTAATCTGACTTGCGGAAAGTGATCCTTGTGCGCTCGCGGTCCACTATGAGCCTGAGTCCGGGAGACTGGACGCGGCCAGCGGAAAGCTTCTTGTCGGAGAGCTTGGACCACAGCACGGGTGAGATGGTGTATCCGAACAGTCTGTCCAGGACCCTGCGGGCCTCCTGGGCATGGACCAGGTTCATGTCAAGGTCGCGGCCGCCTGCGAATGCTTCCTGGATGGCTTTCTTCGTTATTTCATGGAATACCATCCTGCGGGTGGGCATCTTGGGCTTGAGGACCTCGACAAGGTGCCAGCTGATGCTTTCTCCCTCACGGTCCTCATCAGTTGCCAGTATCAGTTCGTCGGCACCCTTGAGCTCGCTCTTGATCTGTGAGATGACCTTTTCCTTGGTCTCGTCGATTATATACTTGGGTTTGTAGCCGTTCCTGACGTCTATGCAGAGATCGTTCTTGGGGAGTGTCCTGATGTGTCCGTTGGATGCAACCACGGTGCACTCGGATCCGAGAAAACGTCTGATTGTCCTTGCCTTGGTCGGGGACTCGACTATGATAACTTTCTTGTCTGCCATTGCAGTCTCCTTGTCGCATAATATATAGAAAAGAAACCGCCGGTTGTCAACATCGTTCCGGTAGTTTTTTTGTGTGTTTTCAGCCCTTTATCTATCGATAAAGAAAAATGCATCTTCTTGTTCAAATGCCTTGCTCGGGTTATTATTGAAGCATGAGAAAGACTTTGGCGGCATTTGCCGTAATAATATCATGTGCCCTGCTTCTGTCATCCTGCGTGGTGGCCGAAAAGCTCACCCTCACCGGTGACTACACGCAGTCAAAGGCCGTACCCGGAAAGAACCATGTGGACCTTAGTGTGGACGATTTCTTCGTGGGTGTGGTGGAAGACCTCTCCGACTGGGAGAACAAGGGCAACAACGATCCCATAATCGATGTCGCCATCCAGGATTTCGTGAAGAACCTCGAGGCCTCAAGCGTCACGTCATCCATAAAATTCGTGGAAACCGGCTACAACACATACATGGGCGATTTCGCTTTCACGAACTTTCCGCAGCTGCTGATAGACCTCTCCAACAACCAGGCGGACCAGAGCGTGGTGACGATGTCCTCAAAGAACGGAAAGACCCATGTTGAAATCAGCATCAACATGGACAACTACGAACAGCTGACCAAGATGATCCCGTTCCTGGCCGATCCCAACTTCGAGGTCTACGGCCCGCTCTACAACAACGACCTCACCGAGGAAGAATATCTTGAGATGGTGAGCTTCATCCTTGGCGAGCAGTGCCCGGACAGCATCGCCTCATCTTCAATAAAGATCCAGGTGGTCGCGCCCAAGGCCATAAGCGCGCACAACGGCAAGCTGCGCAACAGCAAGACGGTGGAGTTCTCCTTCCCGCTTATAGATTTCCTGCTGCTGCATGAGAGTATCGATTTCTATCTGGAATACTGAGGCAGATGCTTCGGGTTAATCTCTGCGTCACTGCACTTGGGCCGTACAACAAGTACTGTCCCGCGTTTGTTCCTTGACCTTAGCCCGAATCGTTTATATCGTCTTTTCCTTGGTCAGACGTTGAAACGGAAGAACATGACGTCGCCGTCCT
>JAJBWA010000110.1:0-20719 GCA_031935845.1 bacterium
TATCAGAATCAAGGCTAATGGTTGCCAAGAACAACCTTTTGCTCAAAAAACCAATGAAAAGGTTACAAACTATAACTTTTCAACTCAAAAATGAATGAAAAAGTTATAGATGCACAGGTGCCTAGACAAATCACGGGTTGTCAATCCGACAGGTCAACGTCGGGGGTGACGGTAACGGTGAAGCCGGGGTATGCCTTGAGGACCTCGGCGGTGACTTCCGCAATGCCTTCCTGAGGATTCTTGTCAAAGCTGAAGACAACGTCGAAGCGCATGGTCTTTGCCTCCGGGTCGGTGTGGAAGCCGTGCATCTGGAGTGCCCATTCGTGGGCCATCACCATCTCCTGCACCTTGTTGCGGATGCGCGCAGCTTCATCGTCCTTGGTGTTGTGGGAATAGACCCCTACTCCAGTCAGGACCACGCCGGTGCCGACATAGACCTTTTCCTGGATGCGGCGTGTGATGACATCCACCTGGTCAACCGTGAGGGTGTCGTCCAGTTCCACATGGAGGGATGCATAGTTCTTGTCCGGACCGTAGTTGTTCACGAACAGGTCATAGGCGCCGTAGACTTCAGGCTCCTGGCACGCGATTTCCTTGATCTTCCTGGACAGCTCGGCGTCCGCCCTCTTGCCAAGGATGTCGTCCAGAGTGTCACGCAGGAGTTCTATACCGGACTTGATGATGAAGCCGGAAATAATGACTCCGACGTAGGCTTCCAGAGAGACCTTGAAGATCATGAAGATGAGCGCGGAAACGAATACCGAGAACGACAGGATGGCGTCGAAGGAGGCATCGGTTCCGGAGGCAATCAGGGCCGTCGAGTTCACTTTCTTTCCCTGTTTCTTGAAGTAAGCTCCAAGAAGTATCTTGACCACAACGGCGGATCCGATGATCACCAGGGACAGCACGGAATAATCGGCAGTCTCGGGATGGATTATCTTCTTCACCGATTCCACTGCGGCCTTGGCACCGGCATAGAGCACGATGAACGATATTATCAGTGCGCTCATGTACTCTATCCTGCCGTGCCCCAGCGGATGGTTGCGGTCCGGCTTGCGGACTGAGAGCTTTGCACCCACTATGGTGATCAGGGACGACAGCGCATCCGAAAGGTTGTTCACAGCATCAAGGATGACTGCAATGGAATTGGACATAACGCCAACAAAGGCCTTGAAGCCGGCAAGGAAGACATTGGCCACGATTCCGGTGATGCTGGTACGGACTATCACCCTGTCACGGCTGAAGATCATGTCTTTTGTTTTCTTAGAAGAATCTGTCTTTTCCATAACAGATAATATAAGCCCAGACGGGGCATAGGAAAAGGAAAAAGCGGGTCAATTGTCCAAAAACCCTTAATATTGTATCCTGTGTGCGGTGTCCCGAGACACCCAGGAGGGAAAACAATGCTCAGCATTTCTCATCTCACCAAGAAATACGGTGACAAACTCGCAGTTGACGATCTCAGTCTGGAAATCAACAGCGGGGAGATCTACGGTTTCATCGGCCACAACGGAGCCGGTAAGACAACCACGATCAAGGCAGTCGTGGGCATACTGGGATTCGAGAACGGGGAAATCTCGATTGACGGAATCTCCATCAAGGACGATCCCATAGCCTGCAAGAAAAAGATAGCCTATATCCCGGACAACCCCGATCTTTTCGACTATATGTCCGGAATCAAATACCTCAACTTCATTGCAGACGTGTTCGGCGTCAGCGCAGAGGACAGGCAGGAGCGCATCCGCAAGTATGCCGATGCATTCGAGCTCACCGATGATCTGGCCCAGCCGATCAACGCCTACTCGCACGGAATGAAGCAGAAGCTGGCCATCATCTCCGCATGGATCCACCAGCCCAGGCTCATCATCATGGACGAGCCCTTTGTCGGTCTCGACCCCAAGGCAGCCCACATCCTCAAGCAGATGATGAGGGAGCTGTGTGACGACGGTGGAGCAATCTTCTTCTCCACACACGTCCTGGAAGTGGCGGAGAAACTCTGCGACAAGGTCGCCATCATCAAGAACGGAAAGCTCATCAAGTCCGGCACCATGGAAGAGGTCAAGGGAGACTCCTCTCTCGAGAACGTGTTCCTGGAGTTGGAGGAAGAAAAGGAACCGGAGGTCTGAACATGCTCAAGACACTGTTGAAGAAGCAGATGCTTGAGATCAACAGAAGCTTCTTCTATGACGCAAGAAAAGGAAGGAACAGGACAAAGAAAGGCGTCATCCTCTACGTATCCTTCTATATCCTTCTCATGGTCGGATATCTGGGCGTCCTGTTCGGATTCCTGGCACATGCACTGGCCGCACCTCTGGTCGAAGTAGGCATGGGCTGGCTCTATTTCCTGATCATGGGCGGAATCGCCGTCGTACTCGGAATATTCGGAAGCGTGTTCAGCACCTACTCTTCCCTCTATATGTCCAAGGACAACGACCTGCTGCTGTCCATGCCTATCCCCATCAGGTACATCCTGATCTCTAGGCTGATGGGAGTGTTTCTCACGGGCCTGATGTATTCGGCCGTGGTGCTCATCCCCACGTTCATCATGTATGTCATTGCCGCCCCGTTCAGCGTGGGCAGCATCGTGGGACCGCTTGTATTCTCCATCGATGTCGTACTTCTCGTCTTCATCCTCTCGGTTGCACTGGGCTGGGTGGTGGCCAAGATAAGCGCAAAGATGAAGAACAAGAGCCTGATGACAACCATCATCGCACTGATCGGATTCGGACTGTACTATGTGGTGTACTTCAAGCTGTACGGCACGATCCAGCAGTTCATCATGAACATCCAGCAGGCAGATATCGATGTAAGCGGCGCAATGTCCATACTGTACAACATAGGCCTTGCAGGCTGCGGAAAGGCAGTCCCCATGCTGGCAGTGACCGCCGCAGTGATCCTAGTCCTGGTCGGGGTGTATGTACTGCTCTCCAAGACCTTCATCAAGATCGTCACCACAAAGACCGGCGTTGCAAAAATCAAATACAGGGAAACCAAGGCAAAGCAGCGGGGAATCGGAAAAGCCCTGCTGTTCAAGGAGATGAAGCGCATCACCTCAAGCTCCACAATCATGCTGAACTGCCTCCTGAGCTGCCTGATCATGGTGGTGGCAGCGGTTGCGCTGCTCATCAAGGGCGGGAACCTGTATGCCCTCTTTTCTGCGAATGTTCCGGCAATCCTGGATGCCCTTCCCCTCTACTTGTTCGGTGCCATAGCTACGTTGGCCTCGATGATTTATCTCACTTCATTCTCCGTGTCGCTTGAAGGAAGCAGCATCTGGATCCTGAAGACACTGCCGGTCTCCAGCATGCAGATACTCAGCATCAAGAGGTGGACCAACGTGCTCCTGTCGGCTCCGGTTTCCCTTCTGATGCTGCTCAGCGCCGCTATTGTGATGCACATGGCAGTGGCTGACACACTGATCGTGGTATTGCTTACGGTCATGGCATGTTTCATCCAGGCGGATTTCGGACTGTTCCTGGACCTGAAGAGAACCAACCTCCGCTGGACCAACGAGACCGCTCTGGTCAAGCAGGGTCTGAACCCGTTCCTCGACATGCTCCTGGGATGGGTCGAGGCCGGACTGATAATCGTTTCCGGAATATTCCTTGCCCCGGCAATCGGAACCAGGGTTGTCCTGTTCATCTGGGTTGCTTTCCTGGCAATCATACTTGTCCTTGAGGAACTGTGGCTCAGGAAGAAAGGAACCGTGGTATTCGAAAACCTCTGATCGTATCAGGTATTTCAGACGGCAGCCGGCGACGGCTGCCTTTTTTGTCTAAAAGGACAATAATCTGATTCTGCCATTTGTCATAAACGGCCACCATACATCAAATATCGCACACAAGTCTCAAAATATGTCATTTTCCATTTGTTTTATCAGACAAATCAATTGACCAAATCCGGCTTTTTTTCTATAAGGACGTAAGCTTTTGAAAACACTTGGGAAGGAGAACAAGTATATGAAGAAAACACTCATCATCTGTCTGGCACTGATCATGTGCCTCACCTGTTCAACGGTATTCGCCGGAGGCTCATCTGAGAAAGCCGCCAAGACAACATACAACGTGGGAATCTGCCAGTTCGTACAGCATGTCGCACTGGATGCAGCCACCCAGGGCTTTGAGGATGCCATCATCGAGGCTCTCGGAAAGGACAACGTGAAGTTCAACTACCAGAACGCATCGGCTGACATGGCAACAGTCACAACCATCATCAACAGCCTGGTGTCCGACAAGGTCGACCTTATCCTTGCCAACGCAACTCCCCCGCTCCAGTCTGCCGCTTCGGCAACCGACACGATTCCCATTCTGGGAACATCCATCACCGACTACGCCACGGCTCTGGGCATGCCGCTCGACGGCACAGGAGCAACCGGAATCAACGTTTCCGGAGCTTGCGACCTCGCCCCGCTGGACAAGCAGGCAGATATGATCAAGGAGCTGTTCCCGAACGCAAAGACAGTCGGACTGCTCTACTGCTCGGCCGAAGCCAACTCGATCTACCAGATCACCGAGATGGAGAAGTATCTCGACAAGCTCGGAATCAAGCACACCAGATATGCATTCACGGATTCGAATGATGTCGCTTCCGTAACACAGAGCGCATGCAGCGAATGTGACGTGATCTACATCCCCACCGACAACACCGCAGCTTCCTGCACCGAAGCCATCAGGAACGTCGTCGAGCCCGCAAAGGTGCCCGTAGTTGCAGGAGAGGAAGGAATCTGTTCCGGATGCGGAGTGGCAACACTCACAATCAGCTACTATGATCTCGGATACACGACCGGAAAGATGGCCGTCCAGATCCTGGCAAACGGAGCCGATGTCTCCAAGATGCCCATCGAGTATGCTGCAAACCCCATCAAGAAGTACAATGCAGAGCTCTGCAAGTCACTTGGCATCAGCATTCCTTCTGACTACACTGCAATCTGATTTAAGTTCGGAGGATTCAAGTGAACATCGGATCTCTGATCAGTGCGCTTCCGGGAGCCGTGGCCCAGGGTCTCATCTGGGGAATCATGGCAATCGGAGTGTATCTGACCTACAAAGTACTTGATATCGCAGACCTGACGGTAGACGGCACCATGGCCACAGGCGGTGCCGTCTGCGTCATGATGCTGCTCAACGGAGCCAACCTCTGGCTGGCGATTCTCTGCGCAGTCCTGGCCGGCATGATCGCCGGTCTGGTGACGGGAATCTTCCACACGGCCATGGGCATTCCCGCCATCCTGGCAGGTATCCTCACCCAGCTTTCCCTTTATTCCGTCAACCTGGCGATAATGGGATTCAAGGCCAACCAGGGAATCAACTTCAGGACCACACGCATCCTGATTTCTTCCAGGAACGTCAAGGTCATAGGCTTTGAGAACCCCATCTTCATAATGATCATCGTCACGGCACTGCTGATTGGCGTCCTGTACTGGTTCTTCGGCACGGAGCTCGGAGCATCGCTCAGGGCCACCGGCTCTAACGAGCACATGGCACGCGCCCAGGGCATCAACGTGAACGTCTCAAAGATAATCGGACTGATGATCTCAAACGGCATAGTAGCCCTTTCTTCTGCACTGTATTCGCAATATCAGGGTGCCGTTGACGTCAACATGGGACGCGGAGGAATCGTCATAGGCCTTGCCGCAGTCATAATAAGCTCCGTCATCTTCGGAAAGATCTTCCACAATTTTGCACTCAAGCTCATGGGAGTCTCCCTGGGTGCCGTGATCTACTACATCGTCATCCAGATAGTCCTCTGGATGGGTCTGAACACCAACATGCTCAAGCTTCTGTCAGCTCTGGTGGTCGCAGTGTTCCTTGCCATCCCCTACTGGAAGGGCAAGTTCACCAAAGGAGCCAGACATGCTTGACCTGATCAACATTTCCAAGACGTTCAATCCCAACACCATAAACCAGAAGGTGGCCCTTGACGGAGTATCGCTTCATCTTGATGACGGAGACTTCGTCACAATGATCGGAAGCAACGGTGCAGGAAAGTCCACCCTGCTCAACGCCATTGCAGGCGAATGGCCCGTGGACAGCGGAAGAATCATCATCGACGGCAACGACGTCACGGGTCTCAGCGAACACAAACGGGCCCTCTGGCTGGGCCGTGTCTTCCAGGATCCCAGGCTCGGAACCGCCGCAACCATGCAGATCATAGAGAACCTTGCACTTGCCAAGCGCCGCGGACAGAAACGCGGGCTGAAGATCGGTGTCACCAAGGCGGAGAAAGACGAATACAGGGAACAGCTGGCCACATTGGGCCTGGGCCTTGAGGACCGTCTCACCGAGAAGGTCGGCCTGCTTTCCGGCGGCCAGCGTCAGGCCCTCACCCTTCTGATGGCCACGCTCAAGAAGCCCAAGCTGCTGCTCCTGGACGAGCACACTGCGGCCCTTGACCCGCGTACCGCACAGAAGGTCCTGACTCTTTCAGACCAGATTGTCACGGAGAACAAACTGATGACCATGATGGTGACCCACAACATGAAGGATGCCATCCGCTACGGAAACAGGCTGATCATGATGAACGCAGGTCACATCATCCTTGACATAAAGGGAGAGGAAAAGCAGAAGCTGACTGTGACAGATCTCATGGAACAGTTCGTGAAGACAAGCGGAGAGGAACTCTCCGACCGTGCCCTGCTGTCATAGGCAATCGGATCATACGGACAGTAAATGTCTCTGTAATCGAAATAAAAAATGTGTTTTTCAATGACTTTTCACTGAAAAACACATTTTTTTTCGCCTATTTCCTAGACAGCCGGGATTTACAGGGCTGCCACGATTCCCCTGATGAGTGCGGAGAAGCTGTTCTTGACCCTGAGTCCTGTCTCCAGGACCTCATCATGTCCCAGAGGCTGGTCCAGGATTCCCGCAGCCATGTTGGTCATGCAGCTGATTCCGATTGTCCTGAGTCCGCAGTGTGCGGCGGCAATCGCCTCAGGCACTGTCGACATACCTGCGGCATCGGCACCGAGGATCCTTGCAGCCCTGATTTCTGCCGGAGTCTCGAAGTTCGGACCTGCAAAGAACATGTACACTCCCTCCTTGAGGGGAATTCCGAGCTTCCCGGCTTCTTTCCTGACGATCTTCTGAAGATCGGGATCATAGGCTCTGGACATATCGAAGAACCTGGATCCGAGTTCTTCCTCGTTGGGTCCGCGCGTCGGTGATTCAGGTGCAAGCTTGATGTGGTCCGTTATCATCATCAGTGTACCCGGCTCCCAGTTCACGTTCACGCAGCCGGCGGCATTGGTCAGAATCAGATACTCGATTCCGAGCATCCTCATCACCTGGATGGGGAACACCACCTGATCCATGCCGTAACCCTCATAGAAATGGAAGCGGCCCTGCATGCACAGGACGTTCTTGCCCTGTAGCTCTCCGATAACCATCCTTCCCGCATGTCCAGGAACCGTGGAAACCGGGAAATTCGGAATATCCCTGTAGCTTATCATGACGGGATTCTTTATCTCCTGTGCCATGTCTCCAAGTCCTGATCCAAGCACAAGACCCACCTCTATGGGCATGCCCTTTGTCTGTTTCTCGATGTAAGCCTGGGCTTCCTTCAGTTTCTTCATCAGATTCTCCATATGTTTCCTCCTGTTTTCTATCTCTCCTTCATAGTCTGCCCAACCGTGTGAGCATCCTGTCGAAATTATCTGCAAACGCCTTCTGGTTTGACGCATCCATCCTTCCCTGCTGCTCGGCAAAGACGCCCCAGCTTCTGAGCTCTTTGTTCACCAGCCGGTCTCCCAGCCTTGCGTGGATGTCGTCCCGAGTGTATTCGGATCCCCTGTCGTCAATGACATGGCATCCCTTGTCCAGGAGCCTGGAAGCCAGCGGGATGTCATGGTTGATGCAGAGCGATCCTGCCGGCGCATCCTCCACCAGCCTGTCGTCGGCACTGTCCTGTCCGGACGGCACAACCGCCATGCGGATCCTTGACTTCACGGCATGGATTTCGTCTGCATCCGCAATCCCATGCTCCCTGGCCTTCTGCCTGAGCGCAAATGTGTCATCGGCAATGTACTGCACGACATCCGGAAGCTGTCTGTCGGCCACGAACGTGCAAGCAAGGGACAGACGGGATGCAGCCCTGAGGATGATGGTTCTGAGCCCTTTGGGGACTGAGTCTGCATCGACCCAGATTTCGAATACCATGGCCCTATTCTACCACAGGTTATTGAAAAAAAAACACGTAGAAAGTAAGCTTGGAGCTATCAAGATATTTCAGGAGGACCTTATGAAAGTCTCCGCACTTCAGAAAGCAAGATATTCCTACAATCCCAAGCTTCCGCTGATCCTCAGAGAGGACATCAGGAAGATCAAACCCTCATACGGAAAACCCACCCAGTCCGTCAGCGACCAGGAAAAGCTCAAGAAACTCTTCCCCAACACGTACGGACTTCCCAAGGTATCGTTCGAGAAGGGAGACAACACCGACATCGGCAAGAAGATGAACGTGGGAGTCATCCTTTCAGGCGGACAGGCACCCGGAGGACACAACGTCATCTGCGGTCTCTACGACGCACTCAAGAAGGCCAATCCGGAGAGCCAGCTCTACGGCTTCATCGGCGGCCCCAGCGGAATCCTCGACGACAAGCACATCATCATGACCGATGACCTGATCGATGCCTACCGCAACACCGGCGGATTCGACATCATCGGTTCAGGAAGGACAAAGCTCGAGACCACAGAGCAGTTCCAGGTCTGTTCACAGGTCTGCCGCAAGCACGGCATCAACGCAATAGTCATCATCGGCGGCGACGACTCCAACACCAACGCAGCAGTCCTGGCAGAGTACTTCAGGGCAAACAACGAGCCCGTCTGCGTGGTCGGATGTCCCAAGACGATCGACGGAGACCTCAAGAACGAGAGCATCGAGACCAGTTTCGGATTCGACACTGCAACAAAGACATATGCCGAGCTGATCGGCAACATCGAGCGTGATGCCAACTCGGCCCGCAAGTACTGGCACTTCATCAGGCTCATGGGAAGAAGCGCAAGCCACATCGCACTGGAGTGCGCCCTTCAGACACAGCCCAACATCTGCCTCATCGGTGAGGAAGTCGAGGCAAAGAACCAGAGCATCGAGGAGATTACCAACTACATCGCGGACATCGTTGCAAAGCGTGCCGCCAAGGGCAACAACTTCGGTGTCGTCCTTGTTCCGGAAGGACTGATCGAGTTCGTCCCCTCCCTCAAGGTCCTCATCAGGGAGATCAACGATCTTCTTGCCAGGACGGAGAAGGAGTTCAACGCCCTCGAGTCCGTCTCGGACAAGATCGCCTTTGTCAGCACAAAGCTCTCCGCAGAGTCCACAAAGGTCTTCAACAGCCTCCCCGAGGAGATCAAGGGACAGCTTCTGGCCGACCGCGATCCCCACGGCAACGTACAGGTTTCCAAGATCGAGACAGAGAAGCTTCTGATTCAGACAGTCACCAAGAGACTCAAGGAGATGAAGGCTGCCGGAAAGTACGACGGCAAGTTCAGCACACTGTCCCACTTCTTCGGATACGAGGGACGCTGCGCATTCCCGTCCAACTTCGATTCTGACTACTGCTACAGCCTGGGCTACAACGCAGCCCTGCTGCTTTCTGCCAACCTTACCGGCTATCTTTCAAGCGTAACACAGCTTTCCAAGCCGGCAGACCAGTGGCAGGCCGGCGGAATCCCCATCACCATGATGATGAACCTCGAGCAGCGCCACGGCGAGCAGAAGCCCGTCATCAAGAAGGCCCTTGTCGAGCTTGAAGGCGAGCCGTTCAGATACTTCGCATCCCACAGGGACGAATGGGCAGTGGAAACCAGCTTCACGTTCCCCGGTGCAATCCAGTATTACGGACCGGCCGAGGTCTGCGACCAGAGCACAATGACTCTGAAGCTCGAGCACAAGAACTGAGAGCGGCAGTCAGCCGACCGTACTAAAGGCGTTTCCACAACGGAAACGCCTTTTTTTTGTCTTTTCTACGGTTGCGCGGTCAATGAAAAGCATATTATTCTTAATGTGAGAGCACTTGTGTAAAAGAAGAGGGGAAAGAACATGACAGAGCCTAATCTGGACAAGATCGTCCATATGCGCATCAAACGCACAATCGAGAACCTCGGAAAGAACGGAATAGAAGCCGTCTACGTCCCCGACAAGGAGAGCGCACTCGCACTCCTTGAGAAACTGCTGGTTCCCGGCGGCACCATCGGTGTCGGAGGTTCGGTCACGCTCAGCCAGATAGGAGCGATGGAGCTGATCAGGGATCCCAAATACAGGTTCATCGACAGATATGAGACAGGCCTTTCCCCCGAGGATGCCCTCAGAAGGAAGCAGGAATGCGTCATGGCCGACACATTCGTCTCAAGCACCAACGCGATTACCGAGACCGGACTGCTCTACAACGTCGACGGAACCGGGAACAGGCTCTGTGCCTTTGTATTCGGCCCCAGGCGCGTCATAGTGCTGGCCGGCTACAACAAGATAGTCCCGACAATCGAGGATGCAATCATACGCGTAAAGACCGTCAGCGCACCCGCAAACGCGGTCAGGCTTGGAATGGATACATACTGCGCCAAGCACGGGCACTGCATCAACATGACCATAGACAGGAACAACCTCATGTTCCCTGCCTCCGGAACCTGCACATCAAGACTCTGCACCAGTGCAGTGGTCACCGGAAGGCAGCAGAACGGACGTATGACCGTCATAATCATCGGCGAGCAGCTGGGATACTGAGGCAAAGCCATGAGCAAGAAGAACAGAACCGGATTCTTTTCAGACCTGTACGGCAGATTCATGAACGACGGAATCACTCTGGATACCGCCCATGACAGGAACATAACGACCAACTATATCGACAGGCAGAACGCATTCATCATGACTGTGATTTCACTGCTTCTGCTCGGCGTCAATGCATTCTGGCTCGTGGTCAGCATCATGAGGAAGAGAGGAGTCATCTACTCCCCGATTTCAGGCATAGGACTTCTTGTGGGTATGGTCATACCGTTGATTGCAATCCTGTACCTGCGCTTCGGGAAGAGGACCGGAACACCCCTCAGGATCATGGTCATACTGCTGCATCTGAGCATCATAGGATCAGCACTTCTCATGAATCCCATCTGGAGAGGCCAGATGCCGTCCGACGGCGTGACGCTGGCGTCATTCTGGCTCATAGCCTGCGCATTCATCACCATGAACAGCTTGTTCGACAGCGTTCTGATCATGACGGTTCTCGTGTTTTCCGGATTGATTCCCAAGCTCATGTTCCCGACTAGTCCCTACTCTCTTGCAGGCAACGTGATCATCTGCCTCTGTACCGTACTTGCCTACTTTGCATTCCGTGCCTACACGTTCAGAAGCGCACGCCTGGTGAGCAAGCTGGCGGACATCTCATACCTTGATTTCCAGACCAAGGTCTTCAACCGCAGGGCACTGTATGAGTACTTCGGCTCGCTGCATGAAAGCGAAGTCAAGAACATCGGCGTGATGATGTACGACATCGATGACTTCAAGAAATACAACGACGAGTATTCACACGCCAAGGGCGACATGGTCCTGGCCAGGATAGGACAGACTGCGGCTGAATTCCTTTCCGGAGAGAAAGCCAGGGTGTTCAGGTACAACGGCGGCGAATTCGTGGCCATCATGGAAGATGTCTCTGAAGAAAAGCTCCTCATGACGGCAATCAAGGTCAAGGAAATCATCGAGGAACTCAGGCTCGAGCGCAATGACGACACTATGAGGGACTATGTCACGGTCACCGTCGGATGTACGCTGGCAAGCACGAACGAGTGCCGTGAGCGCGATGTCATCGGAGAAGCAGATACCCAGCTGTACATAGGAAAGCGCGGAGCCAAGAACTGCGTAGTGTTCAAGGGCCGCATCTTCATCAGCGAGGGAGAGATCTCGGTGGCCCAGCAGCCGACCCACTACACCGATTGCGTGGCTAAGGCAATCAACGAGGCCATGGTCACGAAGGAACTCAGGGCTTTCTACCAGCCCATGTACGATACCGAAACCCAGAGGCTTGCAGGTGCGGAAGCGCTCTGCAGATGGGTCAAGGCCGACGGAACGGTCATCCAGCCTTCGGAGTTCATCCCGGAACTCGAGAAGAACAGCTCCATCCTGGCTGTAGACTGGTACATGTTCGAGGAGGTCTGCAAGACCCTCAGGAAACAGAAGAAGCTGGGAATCCCGCAGATACGCATATCGGTAAACTTCTCGAGAATGCACGTGCTGTATGAACACAGCATAGAGCAGCGTCTGTGCGAGATTGCCGACGCCTACGGAATCCCCCATGAACTGATCGAGATCGAGATCACGGAATCCGCATACATACATCTTCCCAATATCGTGGAGCCGTTTGTCCGCAACATCAGGTCCCGCGGATTCGCCGTGGCCGTGGACGATTTCGGAAGCGGTGCATCATCACTTGAGTTCATCAAGACGATCGATGTCGACACCCTGAAGATAGACAAGGCCATGATCAGTTCCAACTGCACAAACCCGAAGGAACGCGTACTGCTTGAATCCGTGGTGATGCTGGCCCAGAGGCTCAGGGTCAACGCCGTTGTGGAAGGTGTCGAGACTGCCGAGCAGATGGGATTCCTCAAGACCCTCGGAGTCAACCAGATCCAGGGCTACATCTTCTCCAAGCCGCTGACCGAGAAGGAATACCTGGAGACATGCAGGAAGGAAGCCGGAGCAGAGCCCGAGGTCAAGGTGCACCGCTCGGTCAAGCCCTCATCCATCGACATGGTGATGGACACGGTGTTCAAGGAATATCCTGTGGTAATCATGTCGAATCTCTCGAGGAACAGCTTCTACACGATGTCGCATGACAGCTTCACCGACTTCAACTACTCGCGTTCAGGGAACCTTACGGACCTGTTCGACCAGATCCGCACCACACTGCATCCGGATGACATCGTCAGGTTCATGGATACATTCGACATCGAGAACCAGATAGAGAGATTCGAGCGCGGTGACGAGAAGATCCTCTTCAAGGGAAGGATCCACGGAACGGACAGCAAGGAATACAGGATAATCGAGACTACCACCTACTTCATCAAGGAAAAGGGAAACGAGGATCTGCTGGCCGTGACGCTGTGCACGGATCACATTGTCCATTAAACAGGAAAAGTATCTGATTTGGATTTGCGAGGAAAAACTCATTTGAGACGGCCGAAGTAATACTCTGTGTATTTTACCGTAAAGGCAAATCAGAACTCTGCTGTATAGATAGGACTGGGCTCATCCAGATGGGCTCTGTTCATGATGTTGTAGTCCAGATTCCTGAACAGGTTGTCCCTCTTCTCTGCCTTGACCAGCCACTCGGTGTTCACTGCATTCTTGCACATGTTGTCATAGACAAGATTCAGGTTCTGGATATGACCCTCAAGGCGCTTGGTTGCGTATTCCGAACTGGTCTGGTAGTGGATGATGAACGGCCAGTCGCTTGCCATGAGCAGGAGTGTCTCCCTTGCGGCTTGATTCAGGAACCTTTGCTTGAGGCTCTTCTGTGCCGGGAAGCGCTCGGCGAGCTCGGTCATCCTCTCGATTGCCTTGAAGATGTGCCTGTAGTAACCGGCGTTGGTGGCTCCGTCGACCCATACTGCGGAATAACCGCCCTCACCCCAGCTTGAGAGTGCAGGCCTGAGAGTCTGGACCTCCGGCTTGGTGTTGATGAAGTCTGCGGGAGTGATGAGCTCCACGGAATCGTCCTTCCCTATCAGCCTGACCAGGTTGTCCAGCCATTTCACGCCTTCATACCACCAGTGGCCGAATAGCTCGGCATCGAAGCTGACGGTGTAGACGGGATCATCGTCAAGGACATCCGAAAGACTGCGAGTCTTGCAGGTGACGTTGTACAGGAAGTTGCGTGCATGGGCATCGGCCTTCTGCAGGGCCTTTTCCTTGTCGTAGACATTCTTGTCCGATGTCTTTCCGGTGACGGCACAGTACTTGTAGCCGGTGAAGGACCTGACGTCAGGCTCATGGACATAAGGCCTGATGTAGTCCATGGGAAGATCGAAACCGATGTCCCTGTAGAAGTCACGGTAATCGGGATCCGTGGGATAACCTTCTGAGAACGACCAGACAAGGCTCGAGAGCCTCTCATCCCTTACAAAGCAGTAGAGTCCGTTGGGACATCTGACAGGTCTGTAGGAACCCTTCTCCGGCTTGTCCGGCGACAGGATCAGGGAATGCGAAGCAAGGCTGACCCAGCGGATATTGTGGCGCGTCAGATAATCCTCGACTCCGGGGAAATAACCGCACTCGGGAAGCCAGAAACCTTCTGCCATCTTGTCGAAGATCCTGCTGTGCTCAAGTACACCGGTCTCTATCTGTGCGTTGACTGCAAGGGGATAATCCCTGTAGACGGGAAGATATGCATGCGTTGCGGCAGTTGTGATCAGCTCAAGGAAACCCTGGTTGGAAAGGTCGTTGAAAGCATTGAGGATCCTGCCCTGACAGAATTCGTTGTAGAAGGTCCTGTTTGCAATGAGCTCGTCCCTGTAGTCGGTTGCCAGGGCACGCGTCACGGGATCGGACTCAAGCCTTGCGATCTCCTTGTCTCCGAGCTCGATGTGCTCGTCCAGGTACACTCCGAAACGCTCGTTGAGAAGATCGTCTCCGAGCATTGAACACAGCGTGGGGCTGAGTGAGAACGTGAGCCTGAACGGGACATTGTCTTCCTTGAGCCTGTACATCATCCTCAGAAGCGGGATGTAGGACTCGTTCATGACCTCATACAGCCAGTCCTCCTCAAGGAACTTGGGATACTCCGGGTGCCTGACAAAAGGCATGTGCGCGTTGAAAATGAAATTCAGTCTGCTCTTCATCTTTCGTCAGCCTCCTGCTTCTGCATGGACTGCAGTCTCTCCACAAGCGCGAGAAGCTGCCTGTTGGGAATCACTGCACCGCCCTTCATGATCACTGATGAGAATACCGTCCTGAAGGTCTTCTCGTCCTCCAGCTCCTCCGGATGGGCACAGAACCAGCCCTCGGATGTCACCAGCTTCTCGCTGGTGCAGATGACGGTCTCGCTGTCACCGGATACAGCCACAAGACTGACCCTGTATCCGAATCCATGATAAGGAAGTTCCACGGTCCAGCTGGCATCCTCGAGCGTGACATCGATGTCATACTCGGCAACCGGCTCACCTTCCGCAGAAAGGCGCGTGTTCCTGAGGATGAGGCTTGCACCGCTTTCCTCAAGTTCGGAAATCTGCTGCGGCGAAAGGCTCCAGAACACATAGGCCCAGTCGGAATCCTTCAGGATCATATGGATGGAAGTATCACTGTATGATTCCGGCAGTCTCTCGACTCCGGGAAGCGACAGCACGTTGTCTGACTGGACGTCGGTGAGAGTGTTTATGTACTTCTTCTTGGAGTTTCCCGAGTTGCCGTCAAGACCACCCTCTTCATCCTCTCCGTACAGATCCTCCAGACCTTCGATGAGCTCTTCTCTTGTCAGTGTTTCCCAATCCTCAAGATCTTCCTGCTGAGCGATGTTCCTCAGTTCGTTGTCTGAAAGGCTTTCGATGTTTATGAGTATCATTCAATCCCCTTCTGCGTTACCGGAATTATAGAGAAACACACGATTTTAATCAAGAATTCGGGGCATTACAACCGCCCCAGGAGCTCCCTGGCATGGGACAGAGAGATATCGTTCTCCTCACCGCTGAGCATGCGTGCGATCTCGTGCACCCTGTCCTCTCCGTCCACCTGTTTCAGGTGCGTGAAGGTGCGTCCGCCGCTCACGGTCTTGGTCACGACCATCTGTGTGTCGGCCACGCTTGCAATGCCTGCAAGGTGGGTAATGGCAATCACCTGCTTTGTGCGGGAAAGACCGCTCATGCACTTTGCCAGACTCAGTGCAACCGCACCGCCTATACCGGAGTCGATTTCATCGAACACCTGCGTCTGGATGCTGTCCGCCTTGGAAAGGACCGTCTTGAGAGCCAGCATCACACGGCTGAGCTCTCCGCCCGATGCAATCTCCCTTATGGGCTTGACCGGCTCTCCGGGGTTGGCGCTTATCATGAACGAGATCTGGTCCGAACCATGGGCTCCTGCCTTGGCGTCGGTGATTTCGATACGGAAGACGGCGTTGGGCATGCCCAGGGTCCTGAGGACCTCTTCAATGTCCTTCTCAAGCACCTGAGCATTCTTTTTCCTGGCTTCGCTGAGCTTGCGGGCTATCGATTCATAATCCCTGACGGCCCTCTCCAGATCCTGCTCACACCTGCGCAGGTATTCCTCCGAGTTCTGGGCCATGTCCAGGGTCTCCCTTGAGTTCTCCGCAAATGAAAGAACATCGGCAAGGGTCGGCCCGTATTTGCGCTTGAGCTTCTGAAGCGTGGCAAGACGGTCCTGCATGCTGTTGACGGAGTCCTGGGAATAGTCCACGGATGAAAGATAATCCTTCAGTCCCGAAGCAATATCCTCGGTCTCGATCCTTGCGCTCTCCAGCCTTGCCGTGAAATCAGCAAGCCCGGGATCGACCTTGGATGCCCTTGAGACCGATGAGATTGCATCATATATGCCGGTCCTCACATCCTTGAGACGGTCGTTGCAGAGCGTCACGTTCTCGTAGATTGATTCGAACTGTCCCAGGATGCGGATCCTGTCCTTGAGCTCATCGTCCTCGCCCATCACCGGGCGCGCGTTCTCTATTTCCTCAAGGGCAAACTGCAGGTAGTCCTGCTGCCTGCGGCCCTCCACAAGCTTTCTCTCAAGTTCTTCCTTCTGATGGGTAAGGCTGCCGATGAGCCTGAAGGCCTCCTGACAGTCGGAAAGCAGCGGATCGTTATGGGAATAGGAATCGAGTATGCGGCGCTGTCTGTCGCTGACAAGCAGGCTCTGGTGCTCGCTCTGGCCGTGCATGTCTATCAGACTCTCTGCAAGGATTCCGAGATCCTGGCGGGAGAAAAGCTGCCCCTGCACATGGATAAGGGATCTGCCGCCGTTGGACATGACGGTGCGCATGAAGAACAGCACTACGTCTTCAGGCTCCAAACCGCGTTCGGAGAGCCAACGACGTATCTCATGGCCTTCGGGAACGGACAGTACGGCATCGATGACTATCTCTTCGGCACCGCTTCTGACCGCACCGGTATCAGCCTTCTCCCCCATCAGCAGCCCCAGGGCACCAAGGATGATTGACTTTCCGGATCCGGTCTCTCCCGTTATGACGTTGAAGCCTTCGGAGAAATCGACGCAGAGGTTTTCTATGAGAGCGAAGTTCCGGATCTCCAGATGCTCAAGCATTGAAACCTCCGGCCCAGCCCAGCTTGTCCCTCAGGACCTCTATGAAGCGCCTTGATGTATTCTCGACGAACAGAGCCCTGCTCTTTCCCTGTGTGACTGTGATACGGTCTCCCTCACACACGGTGAAGACCTCATGGCCGTCGCAGGTGAGAGCCACTTCAGTATTCTGGCGGGGAAGCACGATCTCGACCCTGGTGTCACTGCCGCCTACCAGAGGCCTTACGCTCATTGCGAACGGACATATGGGATTGATTATCATTGCATCGAGGGATGCATCGAGAATCGGACCGCCGGCAGAGAGGCTGTAGGCCGTAGATCCCGTAGATGTTGCGATTATGATTCCGTCGCCCTTGAGATTGGCAGCCAGCGTGCCGTTCACAAGGAGATCCATTCTGGCCATCCTTGCATGGGTCACGGCGGAAACGGTGACATCGTTGAGGGAGCTTGATGAGAAAACTTCTTTTCCTCCGCGGATTACCTGTACGTCCAGCATCATCCTTGAGAACACATTGCTCTTTCCCGATGCATATTCCCCGAAGACCCTCTCGACTTCCGACGCCGGAGTATCAGCGATATAGCCGAATGTTCCGAGATTGACTGCAAGAATCGGAATTCCCCTGCCCTTGAGCAGGCCCGCGCAGGTAAGAACGGTTCCGTCTCCCCCCAGAGAGATGGCAAGGTCGCAGTCAGGGACAACAATCTTCATGTCGTCGACCGATGAAGTAAGCATGATGAGCTGAGTGTCTATGCCTCTTGCAGACAGATAGTCCGTCAGACGCGAACAGATTCCGTCCACGTCCTTCTTGCTGGAATTGGCCAGGATAACAACTTTACCGATTTGTCTGCTGCTCATGATGCCTCCGTCAACTGCGCTCATGGAAGATGGGCGATGACCCTCGAGATACTCTCGATCTCGCTCTGATACAGGAACGTGTAAAGCGGGAAACTCACCGCCCGATAGAAAAACGATGATGCCACCGGCATGTTCTCGAACGGATCTCCCTCATAATCCTTTATCAGACAGTCCGCAAAAGCCATGCGCGCAGGAACATCGTACTTTGCAGCGAACTTGACGGCCTCATCGGGCTTTGAGTCCAGCTGCACGGCAAAACCGCTGGCATCGGACTCGAAATCAGTAAGCGTAAGCCCGAACTGCTTCCTGCCGCTCTTTGCCAGTGCCTGCTGATAGACCTTGAGGATATCGCGCCTCTTTTCCAGGTTCTCCTCGAGGTTGGAAAGCTGGACCAGTCCCAGTGCGGCGTTCATGTCCGGCATGGACAGGTATTTGGACGGCCGTTTTCCCCTGAGGGCATTCACGTATTCGCCCCTGACGGCCATGACCGCACCGCCGCCTGCAGACACAACGCACTCATCCTCCAGGGCACAGACGACAATCTGCCCCAGGCATCCTGCATACAGCTCATCCTTTATGCGGGATCCGATGCTCTCGCTGATGTCTTCTATAATCTTGACGCTGCTGTAGTCGCAGCTCTCCACGTATGTAGTCTGTTCATTGAATCTGGCCGGCAATGTCCCGTAGTTCTCATAAAGCATGAGAATTTCGGCCCCACTGCCCGCAATCAGGCCATCGTTCGGGCATCCAGTATCCCTGTCGATATCCACTATCACCATCTCGGCCCCGATGCCTTCGATGACGCTGCGGTAGACTGAAGGAGAAAGCGGAGACACCGCCACCTTTGTTCCACGGCCTGCACCCATGACCCTGAGGGCCTCGGAAAGGCACTCCGGATACGTTCTGTACGCCACACCGGAAGAGGCCTTGACTGTATCACAGAAAAGCTGCACGAAGGAACGGGCCCTCTCTCCGGGGCCGATCTTCTCGTTGACCATAGTCTGCAGGACACTGTCCATATCCCGCCTTCTCAGCGTAGGTTTGTAGAACTGAATCATGATACTATGAATAGTAATCAAGATTCCTTTTTTACGCAACGTGTTGTAGAATTATAAACCGTAGGGCCTCTTGCCCTCTCAGGAGATTGAAAAATGCTTAAACTCAACAAGAAGAGAACATTCCTCATCGGATTTGCCTTCTTCGGAATCCTTCTGCTCTGGCAGGTCTATGACTCATGGTGTCCCACCCTGCTGACGGAAATCATCAAGACAAAGCTCGGCAGGACCGATGAACTCGAGGTCCAGTGGCTTGTCGGTATCATCATGGCCTGCGACAACCTGGCGGCCCTGATCCTGCTTCCCATATTCGGAAGCCTCTCGGACAAGACGCATACAAAGATCGGAAAGAGAATGCCGTACATCCTTGTCGGAACGTTCGTTTCCGCAGTGGCATTCCCGTTCATCCCCCTCTTCTTCCATCTGAACAAGATCGGCGCGATGATCGCCATGATGGCCATAGTCCTTCTGTTCATGATGATGTACCGCAACCCGGCAGTCGCCCTCATGCCTGATATCACTCCCAAGCCGCTCAGGGCAAAGGCCAACGGAATCATCAACATCATGGGATATTTCGGCGGAGCATTCGCCACCGTCCTGGGTATGGTGTTCGTCCTTTCAGGTTATCTTACCAAAGACCAGAAGAACCTGATGACCATAGAGCTTCCGTTCGTGATTGCATCCGTGCTGATGGTCATTTCAGCACTGGTACTCTTCTTCACCATCAAGGAAAACAAGGTCGAGGAAGAAATCAGGGATGAGCTTGAGGAAGGCGAGCGCATGGCAGCCATCGCAGATCCCGTAGATGACGACAAACCCATGTCAAAGGCAAACAGGATCATGCTGTTCGCAATCCTCGGCGCAGAGTTCCTCTGGTTCATGTCCGACAACGCTCTCGGCACATATCTCAACAACTATGTCTATTACGCAATGGGTGCTGCCACAAGCAACACTTCCATGATGGTCATAGCCGGTGGTCTGGCTTCCGTCATCGGATTCGCCACGGCAGGTTTCATAGCAGACAAGATCGGAAGAAAGTGGACGATCTCCACGGGACTGTGCCTTACTGTACTGGGTCTGATCATAATGTGCTTCATAAAGGCAAGCACCACTGTCATGGATTCCGGACTGCGCGTATTCCCGAAGCTGCTGCTGGTTGTATGGGTCATCAAGGGATACGGTATGGCTCTGGTCCACAACTGCTCCTTCCCGATGGTCGTAGAGCTCTGCTCATCAAAGAAGATCGGAAAATTCACCGGATACTACTATGCATCAAGCATGGCAGCCCAGACGGTCACTCCCGTCCTGCTGGGTCTGATCCTCAGGGCAAGCAGAGCATGGAGCGTCCTGCCCAAGTATGCAACGATCCTCACATTCCTTTCGTTCCTGGTATTCACCTTCTGCGTCAAGAACATCAAGGCAAAGAAGGTCTCCAACGCAAAGGGCCTCGAGGCACTGGGCAACGAAGACTGATTCCTATTACTCATCCACACAAAAGGCGGAGCATTCCTCCGCCTTTTTTTTGTCTGTGGTATTCGTGTCATTTGAGTCA
>JAJBWA010000111.1:0-5008 GCA_031935845.1 bacterium
TCGATGATGTTGCCCATGATGGGGTCGTTGAGTGCATCGAAGACCCTCGCGGCCACCATGATTGCGGTTATGGCCGTCAGCTCTGCGGCAGTGAGATTATTGGTGATGAGGACGAAAGTCAGAAGGAAGTTTGCGAACAGGTTGTAGACCATGTCCCTTCCGACGGTTCCGAGCGGGTACATCAGAAGGTTCTTCCTGACCCTCTTAGTGTGTGCCATATGTGCCTCCAGTCTTATATACGTAATATTTAGTATACAATGGGAGTCGCGCGATATCCACTTTTTTCGGTAGGTCTTCGGTCAGTCTTTCGTCACAATGGTGATGCAGTCCCTGCAGATTGCCTTGTAGTGCCTGCCGTTCTGCTGTAGGTGGTAAGTGTTGTCCCTGCTGCAGAGCTTGCACGGAAGTCCCAGGCTGTTGTGCCTCATGCAGACCCGGCTGATGAACAGCGGCGGCGTGTATGTATCACCCGTGTAGTTGAACGGAGTATCCCTGTCCAGTTCGTATGACCCGATGAGGGAGGGGATCTCCTCCCTGAGTTCTTCGAATGCATGCGTGTTCTGCGTGTACAGGAAGACATCCGCAAAGAACCTTGTGTCCGGATGGCTTTTTGCCCACAGGACCTGTGCTATGTTGTTCAGGCCCACGGTCAGGCCGGGATTCTCTTTGATTATGCTGTCAACCTTCTCAAGATATCCCTTCTCATCGAACATGACGGGGCATAGTGCCATGAAGCTGCCGTTGTCTGTCTTGACGACGCTATCCCACAAGCCTAGCTCTACCCTGGGCGGCAGGATGTCTGACCTGACTGCCTCCGGTTTCTGCATGCGGACCGGGGCCGAGAGCTCTTTCTCAAAAGCCTCGTCCATCTGCTCGTAGAATGACCGCCTTATCTGCTTGAGCACGGACATGGGCAGGAACGGGCTGTCGAAGCCGCTGCTGTTTTCGACTGAGAGATTTCCCAGTGTGAAGAAGCTTCTGTCCGATGCTTCGAATACCTTGCCCAGTATCTGGTTTATGTCGGAGGCGTTCTTAGCCTGCTGGACTTCCATGGGATATCTGGTGCCGTTCACGCAGATTCCGTCGGGCAGTATTTCCACGCTGATATCCACCGGTTTCTTGTACAGCGGGATGTTCTCGCTGATTACGCTCATGTTCAGATTGTGTCTGGATACGCAGAACACGGGAGTGCCGAAGCCCGGCCGCTTCTCGAATTCTCCGGCAGGGAAGTTGATTGCTGCCGTCTCGCCTTCGGAGATGAAGGACTTGCTGCTTCCGGACATGTCCTCTATGTGCGTCAGGCTGAATCCTGCATTGTGTCCGCCTGACATCACCCTGAGTCCGTCACGCAACGCCACGGGCTTTGTGAAGCGCACAACTGCCTTTGATCCCAGGACTTTGTCTACGGTTCCCACGCGGATGCCCCTGTGGCCCGGATCATCCGGACTGACCATGGGGTCACATCCCGTGCTGCCGGCTGTGCCTGTGCTGAAGAAGTAATCCGTGGTCTCGCGGGAGAAGGATATCTGCATGGCTTCCTTTGCCCATCTGACCTCGTCCTCGTTTTCCCTGCGATCGTCCATCAGAAGTCTGTAGTATCGTGCGCACCAGTATGCATAGTCAGGGCCCTTCATGCGGCCTTCAACCTTGAGCGAATCGATTCCGATTCCGGCATACTGGCGTACCTTGTCTCCCAGACAGAGGTCCTTCATGCTGAAAAGCCAGCTGTCCGTTCCCGTCTCCTGACAGTGGAACCACGTGCGGCATATCTGCGAGCACGAACCTCGGTTTGCGCTTCTGAGACCTTCGGGCGTCTGTCCCACGATGAACTGGCTTGCCATGCAGAGTCCGGAGAATCCGTAGCACAGCGCACCGTGGATGAAGACCTTGAGCTCTACATCCGGGCAGGCTTCCCTGATTGCCTTGATTTCGTCAAACGATAGCTCTCTTGACAGTACTACACGTGAAAAACCAAGCCTTTGCAGCTCTTTCACGCCATCGATAGTGTGTACTGCAAGCTGTGTGGAACCATGAAGCGGGAGGGCAGGAAAGTGCTTTTTCATGATCCGCGCTATGCCCAGATCCTGCACTATGATTCCGTCCGGAGCAAGATAGTCCAGCTGCTTCAGCAGCTCCATGACCTGTGGTATGTCAGCATCGCTTACCAACGTGTTCAGCGTGATGTAGAACTTCTTCCCGTTGTCCTGGCAGTAGGCCTTGATCTTGCGCACGTCCTCGAACGAGAAATTCACGGCTCCCTTTCTGGCCGAGAAGCTCTTGAGGCCGAAGTATACGGCATCGGCTCCGCCCTTGAAGGCGTAGAGGGCACACTGAAGCGACCCTGCGGGAAGTGCGAGTTCACATGTACGGGATGCGGTCATTTCTTCTCGACCAGACCGCAGATGGCCTGGAATGTCTCGGGACTGAGATCGTGCTCGACCTTGCATGCATCTTCAAGCGCCGTCTTTTCCGACACGCCGATCTTCATGAAGAACTGCGTCAGGACCTTGTGTCTGGTATAGATGCGGCTGGCGATCTCCATTCCGGACTTGGTCAGCGTTATCAGGCCGTCCTTGTCCATGGTGATGTAGCCGTTCTCCCTGAGGCGCTTGGTGGAGTAGGTCACGCTGGGTTTGGAGACTCCGAGCTGCTGTGCGATGTCGATGGAGCGGATGTATCCGTTCCTTTCCTTGAGCATGAGCATGGCTTCGAGATAATCTTCTGCGGCTTTCTGGATCTTCATGGCGGTCTCCTCCCTTAGTAAACTTACCATGTGCGCAAATAATCGACAAGCCGAATTGCAATATATGTATGTTTCCGTGCTATAATTATTTCCTGACGGAGGCGGATATGGACAAGAGAACCGATTACATCACCTGGGATGAGTACTTCATGAGCGTCGCGATGCTTTCAGCCATGAGAAGCAAGGACCCCAATACGCAGGTGGGCGCATGCATTGTCAACCAGGACAGGAAGATAGTGGGCACCGGCTACAACGGATTCCCCATCGGCTGCAGCGACGACACCCTTCCGTGGGCACGTGTCGGAGCACCCCTTGAGACCAAGTATCCCTTTGTCTGCCATGCCGAGCTGAACGCAATCCTCAACAGCATATCCCGTGACCTCCGCGGTTGCACGCTCTATGTTGTCATGTTCCCGTGCAACGAGTGTGCCAAGGCAATCATCCAGAGCGGAATCCGCGAGGTCGTCTACAGGGACAACAAGTACCCTGATTCCGACAGCGTCAAGGCATCGACGATGATGCTTGAGAGCGCAGGCGTCAAGCTGCGCAACATGGTTCTCAACAAGACACTGGAGATCCGCATTTGAGTTCATTTCTTGTTGTCTCCCTCAACCCCACGTATCAGCAGATCATGGGTTATGATAGCGTGCGCACGGGCCAGGTGAACCGCACCTCCCGGGCGCGCAGCGAGTTTTCCGGCAAGGGCCTCAACGTGGCACGCACCCTGGCAAGGCTGGGAAACAGCGCAGTTTTGCTGACACACATGAATCCGTCACGCATCTCAGAGCTGCAGGAGCAGGCGGCTTCCGAAGGCTTCCGTGCACTTGTGGTTGAGGACCCGAGCCCGATACGTACTTGCGTGACCGTGCTTCAGAGAGGGGCAAATGGCGCAGGAGTCACCACGACGGAGCTTGTGCAGGAAAGCCCTGCCATAGAGGGCGATAATACAGAGGCGGCGGTTCTTTCTGCCTTCAGTTCTGCTTTGGAAAGCGCCGATTGCGTGATAATCACCGGTACACGCAGCCCCGGCTACAGCGCCGATCTCTATCCCCGCATGGCCGCCCTTGCAAAGAAAGCAGGCTGCCGTGTGATCCTTGACGTCAAGAAGACCGACCTTACCGGCAGTTTGGCTCTTGAGCCGGCTTTTCTACCCGATGTAGTCAAACCCAACCTTGAGGAGCTGATCCAGACCTATGGAGCCGCTTCAGATCCCCTTGAGCTTGTAGAGAGCATCCCTTGCTGCGCCGTAATCACCAACGGGACCAAGGGATGCTTCATTCACCAGCCCGGGCAGGAGCTTGTCCACCTTGACGCCCTGCGCGTGAAGGCCCGCAACACCACGGGCTGCGGAGATGCCTTCACCGCCGCCATGGCCGATTCCCTGATGCGCGGCTCGACCCTGGTGGAGGCCTGCCAGGCAGGTACCAGGGAAGGCGCTCTCAAGGCCCAGGAGGAGCCGTTCTGATGGATTACACGTTTATCCCGACAGCATCAGAACTGGAGGCTCTTGTCGCAAGATGGGAGGAGCAGGGTATCGGCAGCGTAGCCATGGACTTCGAGGAGGAATCCAACCTCCACTGCTACGGCGAGCATGTCTGCATAATCCAGCTCTTCGACAAAAAAGACTATTACATCCTTGATGCCCTGGCTCTGGCCAAGGATCCTGCAGGACTTGCAGCCATGAAGTCTTTCCTCGAAGGCCCGGTGGAGAAGGTCATGTTCGCCTGCCAGAGCGATGCCGCCCTTGCCCGCAAGGCGCTGGGCATACAGATGCGCAATGTCTACGATGTGCGCGTAATCGCCATGGCCCTTGGCTTCAACGGAAACCTCACCGGCCTGATCGAGCGCAACCTGGGCATTGCAGCGGAGAATCCCGCCCAGAAGAAGAAATACCAGACTGCAAACTGGATGCGCCGTCCGATCCCCGACGGGCAGATAGAGTACGCGCTCTCCGATGTGCAGTATCTGTTTGATCTCAAGGACTCACTTGTTGCCGAGATGGAAAGGACCCTTAAGCCCGGTGAGAAGAAGAAGGTGGCCCATGAGCTTGCAACCTGCGCAGAGCAGAAGAACCCCGAGCGCCCCGGCTGGGAGAAGATCTGCAACTTCAAGCTTCTCAATGCCCGCGAGAAGGTCTACATCAAGCACTTCTTCCTTGCCCGCGACACCCTTGCACGCAAGGCCAACGTCCCCGCAGCCCGCATCCTGGACAAGCGCCTCATAGTCGAAATGGCCAGGCGCGGCACGTGGAAGGGCCTCCTTTCA
>JAJBWA010000112.1:0-5114 GCA_031935845.1 bacterium
GAATAGCTGTAGTCCCCGCTGCTGTAGTCATCGGAACTGCCCCAGTCGCCCCAGCTGTCATCGGAGCTGCCCCAGTCACTGAAGAGACTCGAGAGGTCCATTGTCGTATAGCCGGTGGGGAGCTTGAACAGGGAAGCATCGGGCTTCTGTGAGATAGAATCGATGTAGATGATGGTGCCCGAGCTCTGGATGGCGTAGAGGTCGTTGCCGTTGTACCAGTATGTGGTCAGGGTGCCGTCGGTTTCCTTTGCCTTCTCGTAGTTGTAGGTCTTTCCGTCCAGGTTGGCCTTTCCGCTGCTCTGGACCTCATATGATGTGGGGAACTCCGTCACGTCTTCGTTGCCGTCCGATGTCATGGTCATGATGCTTTTCTCGGCGTCGCTGATGAAATAGATCTTGCCGTCCTGGATCAGAGCCCTCATGGACTCGCCGCCTTCCGTAGCTTCCATGTAGTACTGGCCTGCATGCTCTGCAACCAGAAGCGGACTACCGGTTCCTGTCTTGGTACCGCTTGCGCTCAGGGAATAGCTTGTTCCCTTGAGTACGTACTCCCCTGACTTGAAGATGTTTCCGTACTTCGTGAATTTCGTCGAAGTCGCCGCGCAGACGGCCATGACCAGGACGAGACCGATGATGATAAGGGCAAATGTTTTCTTCATTTCGTTCTCCTTCAGGAGGATAGTGAGGCCTCCCGGTGCTACATTGAATGTTAGTTTCCGTTCGGTAGGCCGTCAAGACGTTTCTTGGTCGTGCCGTCCGGGTGTCGTTATTACTTGTAAATATATCGTATTCAGTTTATGCTGAAAAATGGCGGCGTGGCGGCCATAAGCTACTGCCGTCTGCGCGCATAAACGCGCAAGGAACAAGGTTTACGATTTGCCGCTTATGCGGCCGATTAGATCAAGGAGGCTCTTTCATGGTGAGAAAAATGAAATCCATGGACGGCAACAACGCAGCAGCTCATGTCAGCTATGCATTCTCTGAAGTTGCCGCAATCTACCCCATCACACCATCCAGCCCAATGGCAGACTTCGTCGACCAGTGGAGCGCAAATGGTCTGAAGAACATCTTCGGCACACAGGTCAAGGTCGTCGAGATGCAGTCTGAGGCGGGAGCAGCAGGAGCAGTTCACGGTTCTCTCGGAGCCGGTGCCCTCACCACCACCTACACGGCATCACAGGGACTTCTCCTGATGATTCCGAACATGTACAAGATCGCCGCCGAGCAGCTGCCGAGCGTCTTCCACGTCAGCGCACGTACCGTCTCGACACAGGCACTGAACATCTTCGGTGACCACAGTGACGTCATGGCATGCCGCCAGACAGGTTTCGCAATGCTCTGCGAAGGCAACGTCCAGGAAGTCATGGATCTCTCACCTGTAGCGCACCTTGCTGCCCTTACGGGAAAGGTTCCTTTCATCAACTTCTTCGACGGTTTCAGAACCAGCCACGAGATCCAGAAGATCGCAGTCTGGGATTACGAGGACCTCAAGGACATGTGCGACATGAAGGCTGTGGAGGAGTTCCGCAAGCACGCACTGAACCCCGAGCACCCGCACATGAGGGGAAGCCACGAGAACGGAGACATCTTCTTCCAGCACAGGGAAGCCTGCAACAAGTACTATGACGAACTGCCCGCAGTGGTCGAGTCCTACATGGACAAGATCAACGCCAAGCTCGGAACTGACTACAAGCTCTTCAACTACTACGGAGCCAAGGATGCAGACCGCGTGATCATCGCCATGGGTTCCATCTGTGACGTGGCAGACGAGGTCATCGACTACCTCAACGCACACGGAGAGAAGGTCGGTATCATCAAGGTCAGACTCTACAGACCGTTCGCAGCCGACAGACTCATCGCAGCACTGCCCAAGACAGCAAAGAAGGTTGCAGTCCTCGACAGGACCAAGGAGCCCGGCGCACAGGGTGAGCCGCTTTACCTCGATGTCGTCACCGCATTCGCAAACGCAGGTCTTGATGACGTCAAGATCATCGGAGGCCGCTACGGTCTCGGTTCAAAGGACACTCCTCCCGCATCAGTGTTCGCAGTGTTCAACGAGCTCAAGAAGAATGCTCCCAAGCGCCAGTTCACCATCGGTATCGTCGATGACGTCACCAACCTCAGCCTTGAGGAAGACAAGAACTGCCCCAACACGGCAGCACCGGGAACCATCGAGTGCAAGTTCTGGGGTCTCGGCGGAGACGGAACCGTCGGAGCAAACAAGAACTCCATCAAGATCATCGGAGACTACACCGACAAGTATGTTCAGGCTTACTTCCAGTATGACTCCAAGAAGACAGGCGGCGTGACCATCAGCCACCTGAGATTCGGCGATCATCCGATCAAGAGCCCGTACTACATCAACAAGGCAGATTTCGTTGCATGTCACAACCCCAGCTACGTCACCAAGGGATTCAAGATGGTCCAGGACGTCAAGCCCAACGGAGTGTACATGATCAACTGCCAGTGGAACGCAGAGGAGCTCTCACACCACGTTGATGCAGCTTCCAAGCGCTACATTGCAAAGAACAACATCCAGGTCTACACCATCGATGCCATCGACCTCGCACAGAAGATCGGAATGGGCAAGAGGACCAACACCATCCTCCAGAGCGCATTCTTCACGCTGGCAAAGGTCATGCCGCAGGAAGAGGCCATCGCCCACATGAAGGAGAAGGCCACACAGTCCTACCTGAAGAAGGGTCAGGACATCGTCGACATGAACCACAAGGCAATCGATCTAGGTGCCACGGCCTTCAAGAAGTTCGATGTTCCTGCAGACTGGGCAAACGCCAAGGACGATGCCAAGGCTCCCGCAAAGGCCGGAAAGCCCGAGCTGGTCAAGATGGTCACCAACATCCTCGATCCTGTCGGAAAGATGGATGGAGACAGCCTCCCGGTCAGCGCATTCATGGATCACGTGGACGGACAGTTCGAGCTCGGAGCAGCAGCTTACGAGAAGCGCGGTGTCGCAGTCGCAGTTCCCAAGTGGGACAGCACCAAGTGTATCCAGTGCAACAACTGTTCATATGTCTGCCCGCACGCAACACTCAGACCTTATGCCCTCAATGCAGAGGAAGCGGCCGCAATCCCGGCAGCAGCACAGGTCATGGAAGTCAAGGCCGGAAAGGGCAAGGGTGTCTACAAGTTCACCATCGCCATCTCTCCGCTTGACTGTATGGGTTGCGGAGTCTGCGTAGGCGCATGTCCCACGGCAGCTCTCACGATGGTCCCGCAGGAAGACGAGCTTGCACAGCAGGAAGTCTTCGACTACTGCGTTGCAAAGGTGTCCGAGAAGAAGGACATGCAGGACAACACGGTCAAGGGCAGCCAGTTCCGCCAGCCGATGCTGGAGTTCTCCGGCTCATGTGCCGGTTGTGCCGAGACAAGCTATGCTCGTCTTGTCACACAGCTGTTCGGAGACAGGATGTACATCTCCAACGCAACAGGTTGTTCATCGATCTGGGGCGGTCCTGCTTCAACATCACCGTACTGCACCAACAAGGCCGGTCAGGGTCCCGCATGGTGCAACTCACTGTTCGAGGACAACGCCGAGCACGGTCTCGGAATGTTCATCGGTCAGGAGAAGATCCGCGAGGATCTGGCAGAGCAGGTGAAGGCTATTGCCGAGGCAGATGCATCCCTCAAGGGTGCCGCCCAGGCATGGCTGGATACTATGGCTGACGGCGAGGCCAACAAGGCTCCGACGGCAGATCTGATTGCAGCTCTGGAGAAGAACGGCAGCGCAGCAGCCAAGGCAATCCTTGCAAAGAAGGAGTACCTGGGCAAGAAGTCGGTCTGGATCTTCGGTGGAGACGGATGGGCATATGATATCGGCTACGGCGGACTTGATCATGTCATCGCTTCCAAGAAGGACGTCAACATCTTCGTCTTCGATACAGAGGTCTACTCCAACACCGGCGGACAGGCTTCCAAGGCATCCAACATCGGTCAGGTCGCACAGTTCGCAGCCGCCGGTAAGGACGTCAAGAAGAAGTCCCTCTCCGAGATTGCAATGCAGTACGGCTACGTCTATGTCGCACAGGTTGCCATGGGCGCCAACCCGGCACAGACAATCAAGGCCATCACCGAGGCCGAGGCTTATCACGGACCTTCCCTGATCATCGGTTATGCTCCTTGTGAGATGCACTCGATCAAGGGCGGTATGACCAACTGCCAGAAGGAGATGAAGAAGGCTGTCGATTGCGGCTACTGGAACCTGTTCCGCTACAACCCGGAAGGCGAGAAGAAGTTCACTCTCGACTCCAAGGCTCCGGCAGGCGGATATCAGGAGTTCCTGATGAACGAGGCCCGCTACAGCAGACTCACACGTGAGTTCCCGTCAAGAGCCGATGTCCTGTTCAAGCTGAACGAGGAAGAGGCCAAGGCCCGCTACGAGCACCTGACGAAGCTCATCGCAATGTATAACGAGTAATTCAGCTGATTGCTTGTGATACTGCCCCGCTGGAGGAATCCGGCGGGGTTTTCTTTTATCGTTGACTCCAATGCCTCAAATAGAGTCGTTAATCCTCAATAATGCGGGTGCCTTCTGTTTGGGCGGGCTTCGGTGTCCAGGTCCTCGATGCGCTTGTTGAGGGCTTCGTTCTGCTTCTCCAGCTTGGTCATCAGCACCTGCTGCCCCGCGACGATGTCGTTGAGCTCGCGGACCATGTCCTGAAGATATGCCATGTCGGTTTCAAGCTTTATGAGTCTGTCTTCGTCTTTCACAAGCAGGCCTCCTGTCCCAAAATGCACACATTTTTGCAACAATCCAAAACGTTTGTTGCATTTTGTTGCTGCAAACAATTATAATGGTCTCGGAAAGACATTTTCAAGACAGTAATACAGAGGGGTAGAAATGAAAGGAGAACGTGTAGCACAGCTGGAGCTGATACTCAGGAGTCACCCGGAGGGATTGAGGAAGTCCGATATCGCAAGGCGTCTGGGAGTACACAGAAGCACCATCGGACGATACATCGAAGAGCTCAAGCAATACAGCCGCGTATATGAGGACAAGAATCTTATAAAGATAATACCGAATCCTGACGAGGAGCCGCTGGCCCTGAGCGTCTATGAGAGCCTTGCACTCAACATGAGTGTGGAGATGCTCCTGA
>JAJBWA010000113.1:0-2502 GCA_031935845.1 bacterium
CGATGCTAAGCTCCGTGTTCAGATGAGAGCTGAGATTTCGGGACTGCACCACAGACTCCAGGCCACAATGATTTACGTCACACATGACCAGGTCGAGGCACTTACAATGGCAGACAAGATCGTCGTCATGAAGCTCGGTGTCATCCAGCAGATCGGCGGACCTCTTGAGCTGTACAACAACCCGGACAACAAGTTCGTCGCAGGCTTCATCGGATCACCACCGATGAACTTCATGGTCTGTGATGTCATGGCAGAGGGTGACGGTGTCTACGTGCACGAGGGTGATTTCCGCCTGAAGGTCACTGACAAGCAGGCCAAGCTCCTCAAGCCGTACATCGGAAAGCAGGTTACATTCGGTATCCGCCCGGAAGATGTCGTCTATGAGAAGAAGGCTGTCGACGGTGTCACGATAGACGGAAAGGTCGCAGTGGTCGAGCCGCTCGGATCAGAGACCCATGTCTTTGTCGCAACGGCCAAGAACCAGATCACCGGTAAGATCGATCCCAACGTCGTCGTCAAGGTCGGTGAGAGCGTGTCCCTTGCTCCGAACATGGAGAAGGCAAAGTTCTTCGATCTTCAGACAGAACTGGCAATCCGCTGAGAAAACAGATAGCTTGTTCAATGAGGCCGCTCCCGAAAAGGGGCGGCCTTTCTTATTGTACAAGAACCTGCAATTCAGCATAATGGCGGTTGTGTCACGGCTGATATTACTTTGCATATTCAATCAGGCTACAACCGCAGCGGTTTCCCCATATGTACAGATAATCCTGAGGAACAAGGGTTATTCCCATTCGATAGTTGGACTCATCCTGGCTTTCGGCCAGATAGCCACTGTCATAATCCCAATGCTCATCGGCCTTCTCTCCGACAGGACACGCAAGACCAAGCCCATAATCATTGTCCTTGCCATGCTCAGCTGCGTGGCTTTCATGCCCGCGGCGCTTTCGGGGTCCCTGGTCCTGACGTTCATAACGTTCTTCCTTGCAAGCGGAATATTCTGGTCCACACATCCCATCGTGGACGGCTATGAGACAAGACTGCTCAAGGGCGATGCGTCGAAGTACGGACTGATAAGGTCCATGGGAACCATGGGCTACATAGTGTTCCTCATCATATTCGGCATAACCGGCTTCCCGGACCAGACGGACAACACATCCATCTGCACCAGCATAGCAATAGTATGCGCGGCACTTGTCGTGGTGAGCTTCTTCATTCCCAACGACATCCCGGCAGAGAAGAAGGAACTCAGGACCAGATTCTCGCTGAGCGTCTTCAGCCGCAAGTTCTATCTGATGATGCTTCTTGTGGGTCTATCCAGAATCTCCCAGGCGGTGATAGAGAAACTGCTCTCTTCCTACATGATGGAGGTCATGGGAATGGGCGGAAACTTCGTGCTGTATGTTGCATGGGGTGCGTTCTGCGAGTTCCTGATGATCCTGTTCGGAGGAAAGCTCCTGCAGAAGGGAACCGTGTCGGCATACTCGATGATACTGCTGTCGTTCATAGGACTGGCAGTCAGACTTCTGATTTACTGCCTGTTCCCCAGCGTTGTGGGATTCGTGTTCGGACAGACACTCCATGCCCTGACGTTCGGAGCGCTTCACATAGGCGTAACGAAATTCATAGCCCAGAATGTCGAGCCTGCCCATTATTCTCTGGGACAGAGCTTCTATTGGGCCATCGCTACCAATCTTCCTGAGATGCTGGGCGCCCTTGCCGGCGGTTTCATAATCGACTGGTTCGGATACAGGAACCTGTTTGCGGTCTACTCCGTCTTCCCGGCGGTGGCGGCAATCCTGTGCATTGCCTTCCGGAAAACGCTTGCTTCTGTGGAAAAAACCGGAGAAGTCTGATTTTCCTGTTACTTTTGTAGACTTCATTTGTTTCTCTCAGTGACATTCTTTTTATCCGCGGCCAAGATTTACAAAAACGGCGTTGTGATGGATAATATGGAATGTGTAACTGAGAATTATCTTTCTATTCTGCTAGGAGGTACGAACATGAAGAAGATTCTATTTGGTCTGCTTGTCGTCGCCCTGCTTCTGTGCGTCACTGCCTGTTCCGAGGACCAGTACGCAAAGCTCGGAGAGCTGATGGGCAAGATGAGCGGCAATGTCTACGGCATCAAGCCGAACATGCAGGATGTCGACGCCGCAACCGACAAGGTTGACGATTCGGTTCAGAAGAAAGGCGAGATGTACATCGTAGACATCAAGCCGGAAGCTGCCCAGTCCATAGTCGATTCCGTAGTGGCAGTCAAGGATTCCGTTTCCAAGACCGAAGCCCTCAAGGAGTCACTCGATGAGCCGTTGCTCGGCAAGGATGCTACGGACAAACAAAAAGAAGACGTCCAGAAGGGTATTCAGACGCAGGCTACAGAAGCAGCCAAAGATATTAGTCCGGAAAAGTATACGGATGAGAAGCAGAAAGAACTTGCAGTTCTGGTCAGCGGCGCTCTCAATGCAGCTGCAACCGGTATCTCAAGCAACCCGACCAAAGCAG
>JAJBWA010000114.1:0-7160 GCA_031935845.1 bacterium
CCTTGCCGGTACCAACCAGCCGGACAACTACAAGCTGGAGAAGATGATCAGCGGTGCATATCTCGGACCCTTGGCTTTCCACGTCATCAGCCATGCCGTGAAGGAAGGTCTTTTCTCACAGGCTTTCTGCGATGCGTTCTCTAAGCTGGCAGGACTGGCTACGCATGAACTCAGCGCCTTCCTCGGCGGAGATGAGGAATGTGCTCTCTCGTGCTGCGCGAAGGACGAGGATGACTATGACACACTGATGGAGCTGATGGGATCGTTCATCGCACGTGCGGCAAAGCTTACGGCTGCCAATCTTGCATCCGCGGTCCTGATCACGGACTTCGGCAAGGACGAGGACCATCCCGTGCTGATCAACGCCGACGGAACCACGTTCCACAAGACCGCGTTCCTCAAGAGCTACACCACGGAGTATCTGGATGCCTTCCTCTCCGAGAAAGGCCGCCGCGCAGTAATCACGCAGATAGAGAATAGCCCGACGATCGGCTCTGCCGTAGGAGCGCTGACTCTGTAATCAGACTTCTCCCAACGAGAAATCGCCTATTACTTTCATCACATTGCCGTCCTGCACGATCTGAAGGTCGTGCTCCGGCAGGTATTTCTTCAGGTTCTGGCTGATGAACGAGAATGCAGTACCCCTTATGCTGGCCTGCTCGTACTGGGAAACCTTGTCCAGCGTCCTGATCTCGACATTCACCACATAGCCTCTGCCGTACTTGGAGCCGTAGCCCAGGGTGAAGGCCAGGGAAGTGGAAAACAGGCCGTCGAAGCTCGGATTCGAGCCCTTGCCCCTCTTGAGTCTGTTGGGATGGAGCTTGTAATGTTCCCCGTATATGTCTTCAAGGTAATTGTCCAGAGCCTGACAGAGCTCAGACATCTTCACTTCCAGTTCTTCCTGTTTCGGATGCATTTTTCCTGTACTCCATGTTCTCCACAAGCAGCTTTGCAAAATCGTTGAGCTCCACGTCATGCATGAGTGCGTGGGACTCTGCCTCGGCGCACATCATGCGCAGTGCCGCCTGACTGGTCTCGTCCATCTTGGTGGGCCTGGAGAGCTCCTCGTCAATACGTACGTAGTCCACATCCGGAAGGTTCTCCAGCACGAAGTCGGTGGTCCTCTTCTGTGCGGTGGAATACATGGGCGACACATGGTCGGCCCAGCTCATCAGGCCGCGTGTCTCGTCCTTCTGCATGGTGTGGTGGGTTCCGCCCGTGCTGATCGAGAGGATGTGGAACTCCGTGCACTCCGGGTAGAGTCTCTTTGCCTCGAAGTATGCGAACGTGGCCGGGTTGTTCGCAACCACGCCGCCGTCAACCAGCAGCTTCCCGGCATATTCGCAGGGGCTGAAGAACGTGGGTGCTGCGCTTGTGGACCTGGCCGCAACCCAGATGGGCCACGAGGCCTCGTCGGCATAGCTTCTGATCATCTGCGGTGTCCCGTCGGAAAGGTCGTAGGCCATTATGAGCGTAGGAACCTTGGCATTGTCCATCGGAGTGACCCCGAACCATCTCTGGCACAGGTTCCGGATGTTGGTCGAGCTGTATTTGTCCGACACCATCTGCCTGAGTCCGAATATGGAGGACTGGGCCTGGAATATCTCGTTTCCCAGCGTCATGTAGACTTCCAGAAGCTTTTCCAGATTCATCTGGGCAGATCCGTTGCAGTCGACATGCGGAAGCGTCGAGTCACATGTCAGGGCAAGGGTGATCAGACCGCCAGTGGATGTTCCGGCAATGTAGTCGAAATAGCGTGCGATGTCCTCGTTTCCGTGGTTCTGTCTGATTTTTGCTTCAAGATGCTGGAGAAAGACCACCGGAATGATTCCGCGCATGCCCCCGCCGTCGATACAGAGGATGTAGCGCTCCTCCGGGCGCTTGGGCTCGGGTTCGGGCTGCGTAAGCTGCCGGACCTCCGGCTCCGGTGCGCGGCGTCTGAAAAGTCTTCTGAAAAATTCAGATATGCTCATGTCAGTAAAAATGATATATTTGCCATCAAGGGTCAAGATTATGGACAAAGAAAGACCTGCCGATTTCCAGAACTGCTACTCGGACTGCACTCTGTGCCCGAACTCCTGTCATGTGGACAGAAGCGCAGGCCGCACGGGGCGCTGCGGCGTGGACTCATCCGTCAGGGTGGCGTGGTCGGGCCTGCACAGGGGCGAGGAACCTCCCGTGACGGGAGAGAAGGGCTCCGGCATGATATTTTTCTGCGGATGCCCGCTGCAGTGCCGATACTGCCAGAACTACCAGATCAGCCGCAGGGGCTGGGACGGTGTGGTCCTGTCGGATCAGGAGCTGTCTGAACTGATGCTTAAGCTACAGGATTTCGGGGCCGCCTCCATAAACCTCGTCACCGGTACACACTACATACCGTCCATCGTCAATGCAGTAAGGGATGCAAAGGCCCGCGGACTCAGCCTCCCCATAGTCTGGAATTCCTCCGGCTACGAGAGCGTGGAAGCACTGAAGATCATAGACCCGTACATCGACCTCTATCTGGTGGACGTGAAGACTCTGGACTGCGGCGTGGCCTCACGGTTCTGCGGTCTTGGAGCTTACTCCAAGGCCATTATCCCCGTGATGAAGTTCCTCAAGAGACGGCATCCCGTGACGGATCTGGAGCATGGACTCAAGGGGACGCTGGTGCGTCATCTGGTCTTCCCGGGTTGCATTGATGCCACCGTGGATTTCCTCCACTGGTACGCCGACAACCTCAGGGACTGCTCTCTTCTGTCCCTGATGGTGCAGTTCGTCCCGCCGGAGGACGATCCGGGATTCCCGAAAATGACCAAGGCGGAGTATGAAATGCTCCTGGATCTTGTGGACACCCTGGGGATAGACGGATTCGTGCAGGAGATGTCGGACAACGAGATCCTCTGGATTCCGGATTTCCGCCGTGACCGGCCGTTCCCGGAGAGCTTTGCCGACCCGCTTCCGTACTTCCTTGACCTGAAGAAGGACAGGACCGGAACTAAATGATGATTACTGTTGAAGACCCGCGCTCCGTACTACTATAATGAACTGTTTATTAAATGGAATTGCTTATGGATGAAGTAAGGGTCATAGAAATCAAGAAGAGCATCTTCGAGGACAACGACAGGGACGCAGACGCACTGCGTGCAGAACTCAGGAAGAAGGGAGTGTTCCTCCTGAACCTGATGTCGTCTCCCGGAAGCGGAAAGACCACCACGCTGATACGGACCATCAATGCCCTCAAGGGCAGGCTCCGCATTGCCGTGATGGAAGCGGACATCGACTCGGACGTGGACGCCAGGAAGATCCTGGAGGCCACAGGAGTCCAGTCCATCCAGCTCCATACGGGCGGCATGTGCCACCTGGATGCCGAGATGACCAGGCAGGGCCTGGACAACCTCAAGCTGGAAGACGTGGATCTTGCAATACTGGAGAACGTGGGCAACCTGGTGTGTCCGGCGGAGTTCGATACGGGATCAAGCCGCAACGCAATGATCCTGTCAGTTCCCGAAGGCCACGACAAGCCCCTGAAGTATCCGCTGATGTTCAGCATCTGCGACCTGGTTCTGGTCAACAAGACCGACGTGATGCCTTACTTCGATTTCGACCTCAAACTCTGTGAGAAATACATACACATGAGAAATCCAAAGGCCGAGGTCATCCCCATCTGCGCAAAGACGGGTGAGGGAATCGACCGGTTCGCACGATGGCTAGAAAATAGCGTGAAAGATTGGAAGGAGAACAGCTGACATGCCGGAGATGAGTACAAAGTACGTGCCCAAGCACATGCACGATGAGAACCCGAACCCCAAGCTTCTGAAGTTCGTCAGGAGAGTCACCGACAGGATTCCCGGCAAGATCAAGGGAATCAAGACCACGGACCCCGAGTACTGGGGCTTTGCCTGCATCTTCGAGGACGAGTTCCCCAAGGACGAGTCCGAAGCCTGCCTGGACCTTCTGAACCAGATGAAGACCAGAAAGAAGTATCCCTATGCCGAGATGCTCAGGATGGCGGAAAAGGCCAACATGGGAGAAAAGGCCGATGATCTGATCCAGAAGCTTGCCGTAATCGGAATGCTTGAGTACGACTACGGCGACAAGTACACCAAGGACGGTCCCATCCCCGGAACCACGTACAACAAGGAAGACCGCAACTACTGGGTCCCGCTGTTCGTCCCCGGATCTGCCGAGTACACCAACATGAACAAGGCCCTGATGGAGCGCCATCCGGAGCTTGCAATGTTCTTCGAGCGCATGACGTTCCTGCCGCTCGAGAAGATCACGGCCATGGTTCCGCCCGGAGGAGCCGGAATCGGAATGCACGTCATTCCGGTAGAGAAGGCCATCAGCCTCGAGAACACCAGCATCGACATCGAGCACATCTCCTACTGGCTCAAGAAGTACGAGGGCCATATCGGAGCCTCCATCTGCTCATGCCGCTACGGACGCAAGAAGATGGATGAAGGCTGCGCCGATGACTACGAGGGCTGGTGCATAGGCGTGGGAGACATGGCCGACTACTGCCGTGAGACAGGCCGCGGCTACGACGTGACCTACGAGCAGGCAATGGAGATCCTCCAGCGCGCCGAGGACAACGGCTTTGTCCACCAGATCACCAACATTGACGGCGAGAACAAGATATTCGCAATCTGCAACTGCAACGTCAAGATCTGCAACGCACTCAGGACCAGCCAGCTGTTCAATACGCCCAACATGAGCGCAAGCGCATACAGGGCCCACGTGGACAAGACCAAGTGCGTGGCCTGCGGACAGTGCGTTGAGTACTGCCCTGCAGGAGCCCTCAAGCTGGGACAGAAGCTCTGCAAGAAGGACGGATCCGAGATCAAGTATCCCAAGCAGATCATGCCCGATGCCCGTAAGTGGGGCAAGGACAAGTGGGACGAGGACTACCGCGACAAGAACCGCATCAACTGCCACAGCACGGGAACATCTCCCTGCAAGACCGCATGTCCTGCCCACATCGCAGTCCAGGGTTATCTGAAGAAGGCCGCACTGGGCGAGTACAAGGAAGCCCTGGCGCTGATCAAGAAGGAGAACCCGTTCCCCGCAGTCTGCGGAAGAGTCTGCAACAAGAGATGCGAGGACGCATGTACCAGAGGAACCATAGACCGCGCCGTGTCCATAGATGCGGTGAAGAAGTTCATCGCCCAGCAGGATCTGGATGCCAAGAAACGCTATGTCCCGGACATCGTGGTTGCATCCAACCGCGGCAGATGGCAGGAGAAGATCGCCATAATCGGCGGAGGACCTGCAGGTCTTTCATGCGCCTTCTATCTTGCACAGATGGGCTACTACCCCACAGTGTTCGAGAAGAACCAGAAGCCCGGCGGAATGCTGACGTACGGAATCCCGTCATACAAGCTTGAAAAGGAAATCATCGATGCCGAGATCGATGTCATGCGCCAGATGGGTGTTGAGATAAAGACCGGCGTCGAGGTAGGCAAGGACGTCACCATACCGCAGCTGCGCGAGCAGGGCTACAAGGCCTTCTATGTGGCAATCGGATGCCAGGGCGGAAGGCTGCCGGGAGTTCCCGGAGAGGATGCCGAGGGAACCACCACTGCAGTCGAGTTCCTCAAGACGGCCAACACAGGTGCATTCAGGTATGAGAAGGGCACCGATGTGGTCGTGGTCGGAGGCGGAAACGTCGCAATCGACGCCGCCAGGGTCTCTGCCAGAAGCGGAGCCGCAAAGGTCACCATGCTCTGCCTTGAGACCGAGGACATCATGCCCGCCACCAAGGCCGAAGTTGCCGAAGCCAGGGAAGACAATGTGGGCATCCGTTTCGGCTGGGGACCCAGGGAGGTCCTGACCAAGGACGGCAAGGTCACCGGAATCGTCTTCAAGAAGTGCACCCGCGTCTATGACGAGAACCACCGTTTCTCGCCGATTTACGACGAGAACGATACCATCGAGCTTCCTGCCGGAAAGATCATCTTCGCCATCGGCCAGGCCATCCAGTGGGGCGACCTGCTCAAGGGCACCAAGGTTGAATTCGGCCGTGGAAACGGACCTGTGGCAGACAAGGTAACGTACCAGACGGCAGAGCCCGACATCTTCGTGGGCGGAGACGTGTTCACCGGACCCAAGTTTGCAATCGATGCCATAGCCCAGGGCCACGAGGCCTCCGATTCGCTGCACAGGTATGTCCAGCACGGACACATGACCATAGGAAAGAACCTCAGGCAGTTCATCGAGCTGGACAAGGACGACATCCTTGTGGACAGCTACGATACTGCCGGCCGTCAGGAAGAGGGTGAGATTCCCGGCGTGGATCCCAAGGGATTCAGGGAGTCCAAGGCCACTCTGACGGAGGAGCAGGTGAAGACCGAGACCGCCAGATGTCTTGGCTGCGGAGCCACCATCGTGGATCAGAACAGGTGCATCGGCTGCGGAATCTGTACCACAAAGTGCAAGTTCGATGCCATCACGCTCCACCGTGACCATCCCGAGGCAAGCAAGATGACCATTGCAGAGGAGAAGTTCGGAGCCCTGCTTCCGTATATGGTCAAGCGTGCTGCAAAGATCGTGTTCACACGGCCCAAGGATCAGGACTGATGCACGAACTGGGAGTGGTCTTCCACTGCATAAAGGAAGTCAATGAGATTGCCGCCGAGAACAAGGTTGCGCGGGTCAACTGCGTGACCATACAGCTCGGCGAGGTCTCCACCGTAATCCCGCACCTGTTCGAGGACTGCTGGAACTGGGCGGTCAAGAAGGAGACCGTGCTCAAGGACTGCAGGGTGAAGATCGAGACCATCCCCGCCGTCACTTTCTGCGAGGACTGCAAGAAGGAATACCCCACGGTGCAGTACGGAAAGACATGTCCGTACTGCGGCGGCGGCAACACGTACCTGGTGCAGGGCAACGAATTCATGATCAAGGAAATCGAGGTAGTGGATCCGTCCGGGGAGGAGACCCCGTGAGGATTTCCGTTCTCTCCATCTTCCCGGAGATCTTCGCAAGTTTCAGGAAGGCTCCCGTCATCGCCAGGGCGGTGGACTCCGGCAGGCTCGACATCGGGTTCACCGACATCAGGGACTTTGCCGAGGGCTCGTTCAGGGCCGTGGACGACTCCCCCTACGGAGGAGGTCCTGGCATGGTCCTTAGGGTGGATACCGTTTCGAAGGCCATTGCATCCGTGCGCACGGAGAAATCCC
>JAJBWA010000115.1:0-9176 GCA_031935845.1 bacterium
ACCCTGTCGTAGCCGGTCTCGGCGCTTACCTGTGTGTTGTTCCGCCCTGAGCAATGCAGGTCGAGAATCCGTTTGTAAGATACCATCTGTTCTTACCTCCATAGTTGCGAATTGCTCCCCCCATAATCCGGGGGAGATTCCCTATGGTACAGGTAAAACTGGTGGTGAGGTTTATGCGGATTTAGCTGATGAGAAATTTCCGGATTCCACTGGTGAAAGTGGCCGGATTAACCAGCGGACTGATAATTTGGGATTGAGATCTTTCATTTCCAATTAGCTTATCTATGGAAACCTTAAAGTGTTTTGCAATGCCAGCAAGCTGATCCAAAGTGAAACTCTTCTTGTCGTTTTCACTTAAAGCCTTGCTTACATTGGATTGAGACATTCCAAGAATGCCTGCAAGAGCTGATTGAGTAATATTGTTATCATCCATCAGCTTCTTGATATTCCGAATCAAAATATCAGTATCGTAAAACGCCATATTGTATATTCTCCTGGAGCATTAAAATTCAAAATTGATATGTTTATTCAATATTTGAATATAGCATAGCACGACATATAGACTGATTACATAAAAAAAAGAATTCCAGATATTGAGCTGAGAGCAGATACATCATCTGCTTTCACCTGAGTGCCTGGCACTCTGATAGACAAATCTCAAAGTCCGAGATGGCCATTAGGACGGCGGGATGCATGGAAAATCCAGCTACAGCTTAGCTGTACTGGGTATGAAAATGCACCCACCGTACTTCATCACGCCCATTTTCGGTCTGGATGAGTCTGCGGTCATTTTCTGCCTGAAGGCTCTTTTCCTTTTGCGTTCCGCTGTCCGAACCACATCCGGCGGAAAGGAACGCAAAATGAAACTCAGAATCCGTTATGAGAACGAACTGCAGTACCTCGAGCTCAATGCTGAGGACACAGAGAGACTTTGGATAAGTCTTTCTCTGGAGGGAGAAGGCCTTTCGCAGGCGGAAAGGGAAAACAGGATTGAGGAGTTCTTTGAGGAACAATTCAACAGACCTGAATACAACAACTGGCATAAGGAAACTCGCCGCATCGGCAACTCAAAGGCAAGACCTAAGGAGGACAATGGCGAGGTTGAGGTCTCGGAACCACTCATGTCGGAGGTGATCGATGACCGCATCTTCATGCAGGATGAAATCCGCAGAGACGAACAGGAGGAGTACGAAGAAGTCTGTGACAGGGTTCGTACCATTCTTGCCAAAAAGCCACATTGGGCGGAAGCATTCATCGCAGTCCGAATCGACGGTGTCTCAGTCAACGACCATGCGGCTTCCATCGGAGTCAAGGATGCCAGCATTGTCTCAAAGTGGCTCAGCCGTGCGGAAAAGAAACTCAGGGAAAAATATCGGAACCGTCAGATTTGACAATCCTTCGAGGCTACCAGTCAGAGAGTAACCTCGAGTTTTTGATATGGAGGTTTGATGTGGATGATATCAACTATGCTGAAGACCACCTTGCTTCGGCCATCGGAGGCACAGATGTGAAGATGATGGGAGGTGCTGGCAATGCGTGATCTACCGATAGCATACGGCAACAGTTGCCAGGCAAAGTTCTGGTCAAACAAGACCATACGGTGGAACAAGCTCTGTGAGAGGCTGAGGACTACCGTTCGCACAAGCGAGACGGCAGAAGAATATGCGAAGATGAAGAAGGCAGACAAAGAGGCTGCGAAGGACAGAGGTGGATTCGTCGCAGGGCATTTGAGGGAAAACCGCAGGAAAACCGAAACCGTGGTCTGCAGATCCATTCTTGCATTGGATGGAGACAAGCTAGAGAAAGGTTTTTTCGATAGGTTCAAGGCGGGGTGCGGATACAAGGCAGCCTTTTACTCGACCCACAGCCATACGCCAGATAATCCGAGGGGACGCTTCCTGCTTCCATTCTCAAGGGATGTGACTCCTGACGAATATGTGGCGATTGCGAGGTTCCTTGCTTCGGAGTGGGGGATCGACCAGTTCGACGAATGCTCATACAAGCCGAACCAGCTCATGTACTGGCCTACGACGCCTTCGAACGGGGAGTACGTCTTTGAGGAAGTCGAGGGTCCTTGGCTTGATCCTGATGAGTATCTTTCCTCTCATGTCGATTGGAAGGACTGCTCTCTCTTGCCGACCTCAAGCAGGGAAAGTACCGTAAGGGAGTCTGCAAGTAAGCCACAGGAGGACCCTCTTGCAAAGAGTGGTGTTGTCGGGGTTTTCTGCAGGACTTACACAATAGAGGATGTGATGGACAGGTTCCTGTCCGATGTGTATGCACAGTCAGCAGTGGAGGGAAGGTATGACTATGTCCGCGGGGAAGGTAGCGCAGGCGTAGTTGTCTACGACGGCAAGTTCGCATACAGCCATCATGCCACAGATCCTGCGGGTGGCAAGCTCCTCAATGCATTCGATCTTGTGAGGATCCATAGGTTCGGAGATGAGAAGGACACCTTCAATGCGATGTGCGGTTTTGCAGTCGAGGATGATGCCGTGAAGGTCCGTCTTGCCGAAGAGCGCCTAACGGATGCAAAGACGGACTTCTCCGGTACCGATGATGAATGGAAGAAAAGGCTCAGATACCAGTCAAGGTCGGGTCTTCTCGAGAACAGTGTGTTCAACCTGAACCTCATCCTCAACAATGACCCTGACTTCAGGAATTTTGCATACAACGAACTTGCGAACCGTATCCAAATTATAGGGTCTCTCCCTTGGGAAAGACCTGAGGGAAACCTGTTCTGGAGGGATGCCGACACGGCGCAGCTCAAGTCCGTCATCGATGCGCGATACCTGCCGTTCTCGACAAGGAACCATGACGTTGCATTTACAAAGATTGCGGATGACAGGCATTTCCACCCGGTCAGGGACTATCTTGACGGCCTTCCTTTCTGGGACGGAACAAAGCGTGTCGAGGATGTTTTCATAAGATATCTGCAGGCTGATGACACCGATTATATCAGGACTGTCACACGCAAGACGTTTGCCGCTGCGGTGGCGAGAGTCTACGAACCAGGGGTAAAGTTTGACTGTGTCCCCGTCCTGGACGGAGATCAGGGGATAGGCAAGTCGTCGATTGTGAAGGACCTTGTCTCACCTGAGTATTATTCTGAAACGCTGTCACTCACCGATATGGACGACAAGTCGGGTGCTGAGAAGCTGCAGGGCTTCTGGGTTGTCGAGATTGGAGAGCTTGCCGGTATGAAAAAGGCTGACATCGAGAAGGTCAAGGCGTTCCTCTCCACATCTGACGACAAGTACCGTCCTTCATACGGGAAGGTCGTCGAAAGCCATCCGAGACAGTGCATCATCATCGCTACGGTCAATGGTGAAAGAGGCTATCTGCGTGACATCACAGGCAACCGTCGTTTCTGGATCATCAAACTGCATCAGAAGAGACAGAAGAAGACATGGAATTTCGATGAGGAGTTCCGCAATCAGTTCTGGGCGGAGGCAAAGGCAATCTGGAGGTCTGGAGAGAAGCTTTACCTGGAAGGTGATGTTCTGGAACAGGCGGAGAAGGAACAGCAGTCTGCGATGGAAGTGGATGAGCGTGTCGGAATGATAGAGGAATATCTTAACACTCCGTTGCCGGAAGGATGGGAAGATATGGATATCTATGCCAGACGCAGTTATCTCAGCGGCAATGAATTCGGTGTTCCTGTCCGTGACGGCAGCACCTGGCGTACCGAAGTCAGTAATGCGGAGATCTGGTGCGAGTGTTTCGGTAAGAATCTTCAGGAACTCAAGCCATCAGACAGTTATGGAATTGCTGCAATGATGGCCCAGGCCCAAGGATGGGAGCGGACTACGCAGATCAAGCGTCAGCCACTATACGGCAGACAGCGGCTCTACCGTCTTGCCCATATAGACTGAAACACAGCCAAGCGTCACAACACAACTTTTTCCCTTATATCCGTTTTACGTTTTTTACATATAGGGAATAAGAACCCGTGAACGCACACGCGAAACAAATATATAGGGTTAAGTTGTGCATTTGTGTTCCTTGTGTCACGGAGAAAGCCCATGAAAGAAAAGGATATTGAGAGAAAACTTGTTGATGAGATAGGAAAATGTGGGGGCAAGGCGGTGAAGTTCGTGTCCCCGGGATTTGACGGGATGCCTGACAGACTGGTGCTTATGCCCGGAGGAAGATGCTTCTTCGTGGAACTCAAGGCACCGGGGAAGAAGCCTGGAGCTCTTCAAATGAAAAGGCATAGGATGCTTCAGGGCCTTGGCTTCAGGGTGTATGTGGCGGACACATACGAGTCGGTGACGGAGGTGGTTGATGAGATACGAACCGCATGAATACCAGAAGTATGCAATCAGGTACATAGAGGAGCATAGTACCTCAGCCATATTCCTCGATTGCGGATTGGGGAAGACGAGCATCACGCTTTCCGCCATCAACATCCTTCTACGTGACAGCTTCAATGTGTCGAGGGTGCTTGTCATCGCACCCCTTCGTGTAGCGAAGGAGACGTGGCCGGCTGAGATCGGAAAGTGGGACCACCTCAATGGACTGACATACAGTGTCGCTGTAGGCACCGAGTCCGAAAGGCTTGCCGCCCTCGATTCCAGATCCGACATCTGCATCATCAACCGCGAGAACGTACAGTGGCTTGTGGAGGAGAGCGGTAGAAAGTTCGACTTCGATATGGTCGTGATTGACGAGCTGTCATCCTTCAAGAGCCACCAGTCCAAGAGGTTCAAGGCACTTATGAAGGTGAGGCCTTATGTAAGAAGGATGGTAGGACTTACCGGCACACCATCTTCAAATGGTCTGATGGACCTGTGGGCGGAGTATAAGATCTTGGACATGGGGCGGAGGCTTGGAAGATACATCACACGGTACTGCCTGAAGTATTTTGAGCCAGACAGGAGGAACGGGATGCAGGTGTTCTCCTACAGACCGCTTCCCGGGGCCGAGGAGGCCATATATGAAGCCGTATCCGACATGACCATAAGCATGAGGAGTACAGACCACATCAAGATGCCTGAGAGACTGGATACCGAATGTGTGGTGGAACTTTCCGAAATGGAGAGGAAGCTTTACGAGTCTTTGAAGGAAGAGTATGTCCTGTCCCATGAAGGCGGGGAGATAACGGCTGCAAATGCAGCGGTTCTTACTGGAAAGCTGCTGCAGCTTGCCAACGGTTGTCTTTACGCGGATGACGGCAGTTCCCTGAAGGTCCATGAGAGGAAGCTTGATGCCCTGGAGGACATAGTCGAGTCCTTGAACGGAAAGCCCGTCCTTGTCGTGTACTGGTTCAGGCATGATGCGGAGAGGATTATCGGGATGCTTCAGAAGAAGGAAATCGGATGTCTCGACCTCTCCACTGAAGGTGCTGTGGGGAAGTGGAACAGCGGAAGATGGTCCGTGGGTCTCGTCCACCCTGCTTCGGCGGGGCATGGACTCAATCTTCAGGATGGAGGAAGCCACATCGTTTGGTTCGGCCTCACATGGTCACTCGAACTGTATCAGCAGACCAATGCAAGACTTTGGCGCCAGGGGCAAAAGTCTTCAACCGTTGTAATACAGCACATTGTTGCTGCAGGAACAATGGACGAGAGAGTACTTGCAGCGCTGAAGGGAAAAGCTTCCGTCCAGGATGCTTTGATTGATGCCGTCAAGGCGGAGGTTTGTGCGTGATTGAGGAAAAGGCATGCATCAATCTGATGTTCAGCATCGTGAGGATTGCCATTGTGGACTGGAAGCGGGCGAACAGGATGCTGATATCCAATCCCGACAATGAGGCTGCAAAGGAACTGAAGAAGGATTGCGAGGACTTCTTCAGGGGAGAACTATATGCGGAATTCCGCGATTATGCCGACGGTGAACTGCCCGAGGACATACTAGAGGAACTTGAATGACTGCGAAGGAATATTTGAATCAGGCCTTCTACTTCAACAGGCAGATAAAGGCAAAAGAGAAGAGACTGGAATGGCTCCGGGAGATTACACCCGGTCCCTGCATGCGGTTTTCCGAGGAGTTGAAGGCGGCAGGCAACCAAAGGAGTTCAGTGGTAGAGAGTGCCGCACTTAATATTGTGGCCCTTGAGAACGAAATTGCGGATGACATCGTGCATCTACTTGCGATTACGAAGGACATCGAGAAAAAGATAAGGCAGATCGACTCGATGGAGATGCGTACAATCCTGGAGATGAGGTATCTCTCGTTCATGAGCTGGGAGGAAATTACAGCAAGAATGGGATATGGTTCAAGCTATGTGTTTAGAAAACATCGTGAGGCTCTTCGGGCATTGAACCTTGGGGACTTTGGATTCCAGCAATGACATTGGAAGCACTAGGAGCAAGTCGCTGAACTGCTTTCCAGTCCCTTGAGTTGGAAAGACTTTCCAGATAGTAAAGTACACTTGAAGAAAGTTGGGGATGAGATTTACGCTACAATTGTAGCGATGGCTACAGAAATCCGGTTTGATTACTTTGATTTGTGACGGGATCATGAATTCGGAGCAGAGATACCGCAGTACAAGTCGATCGCCATACCTTACGAAGATGGGATCGAGATGGAAAGTCTGTCGGCAACGAAGGCTGCTGAGTATCTCAACGTCTCAGTCTCGACCATGAGAGAGAAGAACCAACAGGACGCACCACTCCAATGGATTGGACTCACAGTAAGATTCAGGTTCAAGTGAATTTTGAAGCCAGGCAGATATGTCTGGTTTTTTCATTTTTAGGAGAGGATGAATGCCATACAGACCTAAGAGACCGTGTTCCTATCCCGGGTGCCCAAGGTTGACCGATGGCAGGTACTGTGAGGAACACAAGAAGCTGATGGATGCCAGATATGATTCGGAACTCAGGAACAAAGGTGGTGCAGAGTTCTATCACTCCAAGGCATGGAGGCGGAAGAGGCAGGACTTTCTCATAGAAAATCCGTTCTGTGTGGAATGCAGGAAGCATGGAAGGCTTACCAAGGCTACGATCGTTGACCATATAGTTCCGATCATGATGGGTGGTCCTGTACTTGATGACTCAAACCTCCAGTCATTGTGTGCTTCATGCCACGGGAGAAAAAGCATAGAAGAAGGTTCAAGGTTCAGGAAGAAGTAGAACACATCCAACCACGCAGGCACTACCGGTGGGGGCATATGAATCTCCAGGGAGCTTTTACGCTACACCAGGCAGGAGGTCTTACGTGCAGAAACTGATATTCAAACGGGGTATTAAAGGTCTGCCATGTTGGAGGTGAAGCAATGGCAAAGGACGGGACTGCAAGAGGCGGTCCAAGAGTGGGAGCCGGAAGAAAGCCGAAGGCTCTGGCGGATAAGATAAACCAAGGTTCGACGGCTGAGGTGTTGTCATTTCCTGAACCTGCTCAACTTAAAGGCGGCAATGTCCCGCCGGTTAAGGATTTCCTAAAGGCATCACAGAAAAGCGGTGTTGATCTTTGCGCGGAGGATGTGTTCAGAAACACATTTCTCTGGCTCAAGGAAAGAGGCTGCGACAGACTCGTGAACACGCAGCTTATTGAACAGTATGCGATGTCGGTATCCAGATGGGTCCAATGCGAGACGATGATTTCGGAATACGGATTCCTTGGAAAACATCCGACAACCGGGGCGGCAATCACAAGTCCGTATGTCACCATGAGCCAGACCTATCTGAAGCAGGTCAACCAGTGTTGGTTTCAGATCTATCAGATTGTGAAGGACAACTGCTCCTTTGAGTATGGCGGGGAAAATCCAAATGACAGTCTGATGGAACGTTTGCTGACAGCAAAGAGAGGATAAAGATATGTTTGAAAAGGTAAATCCAAGCCATCCTGATAAAGTGGCGGACAGAATAAGTGGTGCGCTTGTCGATATTGCATACAGCATCACTGACAATCCAAAGATTGCGGTTGAAGTCCTCATCGGGCACGGGTACTGCTATATAATCGCAGAAACATCTGTGCGTCTTGATGATGAGGATGTCTCAAATGCTGTCCGTAGGATTGCGGGAAACGATATTGAAACAGTGTACGTTGAGCGGCCCCAGGATGGACATCTGGCAAGGAACCAGAAGGAACAGTTCCGCTGTGGTGACAACGGCATCTTCAAAGGCGTCCCTCTTACTGAAGAACAATGCAGGCTTACAGAACTTGCTCAGACTCTCTACAAGGTGTTTCCGTATGACGGCAAGTACATCCTTGACGGGAACAGGACAATCGTATGCCAGAGCAATGCAAGGAATGAAGACATCCGTCGGTACTGCACCAATGCCGAGGTGAACCCTTTGGGTTCATGGACAGGCGGTATCAATGTCGATGCTGGAGCAACAAACCGGAAGCTTGGAAGTGATATGGCAGACTCCGTCACCGGAGGTGGACTTCATGGAAAAGACCTTTCTAAAGCGGATGTATCTGTAAATGTTTACGCATTTCTCAAAGCCCAGGATACACGAGAAACCATAGAACTCAGTTGTGCCATCGGCGATGCAGAGATTGACGGCAGACCCTATTCGGAGATTGTCAGGATTGCACGTGAATATATAAGCGCAATCGGTGGATTTGAGAAATTTGCAGAGTGGGGACTGATCAGATGACCGGAGCACGGATGTCGGAGGTTTCATGAAGGAGATCCTCACAACGACTGCAACAATACTCTGCTGCCTTTTCGGGAGCGGCGGAATAGTTATGTGGGGTCTTGAGCGTTATACGCGTCGGAAAGACAGCAGCATGGATGAAATCAAGGAAGGCATAAAACTGGGACTTGAAAATGATGCCGTAATTTTCAATGCACTCAGAGAAAACAAGATAAACGGCGAATCGGAAGCCCAGGAGAAGAAAATGAACAACTACTTCCGCAAGGCTTTCATCAAATAAAAGGAGCCTGTCATGGCAAGCATAATCAACTGGATAATGGCAAATATTGAAAACATCTGCACAGTCATTTGCGGGATCATTCTCGTTTCCTCACTAATCATCAAGCTCACCCCTTCGACAAAGGACAATGAGGTTCTCAACAAGATAATCACGTTCCTGGACAGGTTCTCTATTGCGAAGACTGCCGATGACAAGAAGTACATCGAGGATGCCAAGAGGAACATGCAGTGAGCATCAGTACAATATTTATTCTCTTCCTCTCAGCATGCTGCTTCGTAATGGTTCTGATTCTCAGAGCGCTTGCGAAAGATCTGAAGGATACCCAGGCAAAACTTGTTAAGGCCCAG